>JAAYFG010000133.1 GCA_012728335.1 Tissierellia bacterium
CATTTTAAAAAACCTCCTTGATTTTTAATTTTAGTTGGCAGACTAAAACTATTTTATCATGGAGGTATTTTTTATTTGTTTCTCAACGCTAAAGCTTAACTGAACCCCCAGTCTAACTGGGGGTTTTCTCTTACAAAAAAGGCAAAGAATTTTCTCTGCCTTTTACTCTATTTATGCCACTGAATCAATTTATCCTTCAAAATCATATCACTATCTACTTTAGCCTCAAGATTCGCATCAACTTCCCCTCCAGTAGACAGACCATTTACATATGTCAATGGTCCAAATATATGACCAGCACGCGTATAAATATGAGACTCTATATTTTTAAAATTATCTTCTAGAGCCTTCGCAGACTCTGCAGAATTCCACATAGTGTCTTCACCACCTGCAAACACTAATATTTCTCCATCGATCTCATTTTTATATATCCATTCAAGATCATTCGGTCCTATTTCTTTCGATATGCTGGCATAACTTTCCAAAAAGCTTATTGGATAATTCAAAATCGATGCACTTATAATATTGTATATAGCTTTCCCACTTGCATTTCTAAATGCTAGATAAGGAAGTGGTTTTCCACCATATGACCAAGAAGAGTTTTCTCCTTCCATTCCTAAACCCTGAAAAACATATGCAGAAGGAGCATATAATACCAAATTGTCAATATCTTCATAATATTGAGTTAAAAGCAATGCCAACTCTGCACCTTTAGATGCACCCAATACTGTAACTATGCTGGTATCTATATTTTTATTTTCCATATATTCTTCAACATCACTATAAAATTCTATAGGCACATTTTCTAGATATGTTGGTAGGCTCTTTCTGCCAAAAAAGTAAAGTGATAATACCTCATAACCGTCTTTGTAAAGCTCATACGCTGCATCATAGTTAGAACTTCCTTCTGAACCTCCAAATGTAATTACGATGCCTTTAGAGCTCTTTTTTGATGGATCCATATGATATCCTTGAGCTAATTTATAATCAATTGTATTGATTTTTCCAAATTCATCATTAAGTGGGTATTCACTTTCTGCAAGTTGATTAGTGAAACCGAAATATGGTTCAGGATATCTGTATGAGTTTATAGTTCTTATTCCAAATATTATAACTATTACCATAGCTATTGCCATTAATATTCTTTTTAGTACTTTCATAATCTTCCTCTTCTCATTATTAAACCTATTCTTTTCCTGAATATATATTTATTGCTCCAGCAATCGCTCCAAATAACACTCCTGAAATTGGCCATACCACCCATGAAAAGCCCCAGCCTATATCAGTAAAGAAACTTATTCCTAAATAAATAACAGTTGTCAATGGCCACCATACTGTTGCCACTACGCCAATTATAGATTCAGCTTTTTTAGACTCTACGCTATAGTCATCTTTTTTCAATAGTGCATTATACGCAGAGTTTCTTCCATATACATAAGTTAACGATAGTGTTGCAATGCCAACGATTATTAATACTATTGAAACTGAAATAAGAACTATATAATCATCAAGGTCATTTAAATCTTCAAAGATTGATGCTGTTATTATTATTGCAGGACAAATTATATATAGTATCACTGAAAATACTGTATACATAGCTAATTTACCACGATAACCATCTTGTAAGTTCTTTATTTCATTTGCATTAAATGGACTAATATAAAAATCACCTTTTTCAATATACTCCCAAGGTTTAGCACTATAACTAGCATAGATAAAAATGCCGACAGCAATAGCTATGAATGGAAGCATAACTACTACACCCATACTTGAGAAAAAATCCGATCCTTTGCTAAAAGCTATAATAGATATAAATATTGCGACTCCAAATAAAATTGTAAAGACTCCTATTCCATACTGCTTAGAAACTCGCTGTTTTAAATCGATATACTCAAAAGCCATATCTAAATTCACTTCTACTAATTCATCTTCAACAGTCTCTTTTTGGTTTATATTTAATCCAAATTCTTCAGCTATTTCGTCTATGCTACCAAACTCTGCAATGACAATTCCGATTGCTTCATTTTCAGTCTTTCCTTCTATTTTTAATTCATTGTACTTTTCTTCCATATGAGCTGCCATTTCCTGTTTCAACCTGAATATCTCTGGTGTATTAGGAAGCGAAGAAAATGACATATCTAAATATTTTAATATCGTATCCATATTATTTCTCCTTTCTTATAAACTTCTCAACTACTTCTTTAGTCACTTCCCATTCCAGACACTTTCCTTTATAATAATCTAACCCATCTGTAGTTATTCTGTAATAAGTACGTCTTTTAGCACTTGGATCTGGACTTGCTACTGAAGCAATATAACCATTTTTTTCAAGTCGGTTAAATGCTGAGTAGAGAGTAGTCTCTTTTATAATATATTTCTCTTCTGATATTTCTCTTATTCTTTTTGAAATTTCATATCCGTAGGAATCTTCATCTAATAGTAAATACAATATCATTGTATCTGTATAACCACGGATAATATCGCTACTAATCATTTTATCACCTATTCTTACTCCATCTATAGTACTATGTCTATCGTAGTAAAACTACTATATCAGTCGTAGTAGTTTTTGTCAACATATTTCCACTGACTATTTGTATTAATTCTCAACAAAATAAAAACGCCTATTAGGCGTTTTACATATTTACAGTAAACAATATTTAGTGTTTAACTTGATCTTGCATCAATTCTCATATCTAAGCATATAATAGTTTCCTTCCATATGCGTCTGCATCTCTCATTGCTTGAACAAATTTCTCTTTAGTAAGTACTTCATTTGAGCTTTTCCACTCAGTTGTACTCGGTGCAATATCCGCCATTGCCTCAAAATGATTTTCTTCTAAACCAACTTCAGCCAGTGTTACTGGAAGTCCAATTTTCCTATTGAATTTAGCTATTCTTTCAAGTTCTGTATCATTTCCAGCATATGCATGAAGTACAAGAACTCCAAAAGCTACAAGTGCTCCATGAAGGTATTCTTTCTCTCTTTTTATTGCAGTTGAAGCATTATAAAAAATATGTGCCAATGATGAATTGTAATAGTATTCAGGTTGATTAGTTAAGTTTGATACATATCCTGTCGATACTAATATATTCAAAGCAATTTCCTCAATAGCTTTGCTAGCTTTTTTATTTTTACAGTCTTCTATGGCTTGCTCTCCATACTTTAAGAAAGGCTCTTGACAACTTTTACTTAATCTCAATCCCATATTAGCTGTATGATCTAACTCCAATCCTTTCGTTGCAAATTCAACTTCAACTTGTTTGCTTAACCCATCTCCTATTCCAGCCCAAACGTACTCATGGGGAGCTTCTGCAATAATACTTGTATCTATAAACATATGTGCAGGAGCAGGGATTAGAGCGTAATGAGAAAGAGTTTTATCATCATTATAGACTACCGCTATTGCAGTCACCGCTGCACAATTAGAACAAATTGTCGGAAATGCAAAAATCCCTTTATTAGTTTCACTTGCTAGAATTTTTCCAGTATCCATAGCTTTTCCGCCGCCAACAATAAAAATAACATCTGCCTCTTGGACTTCTTTTTTATTAGAAAGACTATTTATATTTGCCATAGTACATTCATCACCATATACAAATTCACCAGTGATTTTTACTTCTGTATCTTTAAGAGCCTTTTTTATTTTATCCTTAGCTGAATTTAGAGCTTTTTCTCCACCTATCATTACTGCTCTCTTGTATTTATATTCATTGCATACATTAGCTAACTCTGGATAACCATCTTTTGATACACTGTAATTCGTCATTTCTATTGTCTTCATTTATTATCCTCTTTTCTCTATTTAATTTACTTTTTCTCTCCAGTTATATGGGTCTTTTTCATTGCCCCATTGGATTCCTGTTAAAGTATCATATAATTTTTGTGTTAATTCTCCAGTTTTAAACTCATTTGCAACTACGGTTTCGCCTTTATAATAAAGTTCCCCGACAGGTGATATCACCGCTGCAGTGCCTGTTCCCCATGCTTCTTTCAATTCACCAGAACGTCCATATTCCATAAGTTCTTCAATATCTAAATGACGTTCTTCAATTTTATATCCAAAGTCTCTTATCAGTTGCATAATAGAATCTCTAGTAACACCTGCTAAAACAGTCCCTTCAATTGGTGCAGTCACAACAGTATCTCCTATTAAGAACATTACATTCATAGTTCCTACTTCTTCAACATATCTACGATGAACTCCGTCTAGCCAAAGTACTTGTGTATATCCCATTTTTCTAGCTTTTACATGTGCAGCCAAACTTCCAGCATAATTACCTCCACATTTTACGAAACCAGTTCCACCTACTGTTGCTCTTGTATACTCATCTTCAACATATATTTTAGTTGGGTTTACTCCCTCTGGATAATAAGCTCCTACTGGAGAAAGAACAATCATAAATCTATATGAATTTGCATCCTCTAGGCCAAGCTTACTTTGATTTGCGTACATAAAAGGCCTAATGTATAGAGATTCTCCTTCTCCTGTTGGTACCCAGCTTGCATCTACTTTTACAATTGCTTTTATTGCATCAACAAACATTTCCTCAGGAACTTCTGGCATACACATACGTCTATTTGAGTTGATAAATCTTCTTGCATTCATCTCAGGACGGAATAGATATATATTATTGTCCTTAGACCTATAAGCTTTCAAACCCTCAAAAGTTTCTTGTGCATAATGCAATACCATCGCAGCTGGTTCAATCATCATAGGTGCATAAGGTACAATTCTTTGATCGTGCCAACCATTCTCAGGAGTCCAATCCATTACAAACATATGGTCCGTAAAATAGTCTCCAAATCCTAGACTTCCCTCTGGTTTATCCTTTAATACTTCTGCTTTATTCATCACTATATTCATATTTCCCCTCCAAAAATCCCTTATATTATTAAATTGATTCACTCGCTAATTTAATCGAGGTTCTTCTATATCTTCTATTTTTATAAACTCCAACAGTTAAAAATGGAACTACTACAATTGCTATGGCTAAATAACCACAATAGCCATATCCATACTTGATTATATTTGTAAGACCTGCCATTGAGATAATCATAGAAACCATAATAATAAATGCTGATACGATAACTCTTTTCTTAACAGGATTCTCTATTTTTTCAATCATTTTAACATTCTCAAATCTTGATACAAAACCAAAAGTTGTTGTGACTCCAGTAGTTAGTAAACAAAGTACTAAACAGATTCCATAAATTACTACTAAAGCTTCCATACCAATTTCTTTAGTTATCATAAGTGTTGGCAATGTGCTTCCACCTTCAATGCTTGAATAGAAACTATTCCAAGAAGACAACATTACAACTGACAGAGTCAATGCAATAGCATTTATGATAAATGAAAAATTCATCGCTTTCTTAACTTGATTTCTATCTTCCAAAACTTTCCCACAAATTATCATAGTAGGTAAAGTCACACATTGGAAGCCTGCATATACAAATGCATTCATAATTGCCTTTGGCATATTTTGAAATCCAAACTCCATATAGTTCATTGAAAATATCTCTACAATATTTCCACCTTTTATGGAACCAATTGTATAAATACTAATTGCAGTAACCAATATTACCATTCCCATTACAGTACTAACTTTTCTCACTAAGTCAGCCCCAAAAACTGTTAATGCCAATACGACAAAACCAACTACAATAACGTAAAATTGATAGTTAAAAGGTACGTATTGCTGCATTGCACTTGCAGCACCTGATATAGCTGCTGCTATGGCCATAATAACCATAATGTAGAAAAATATATCAAAGAAAACTGTCAATTTATCAAAAGGATGAAATAGATTGCTAAATAATTCCTTGTATGTAGTCAAATTTCTTTCATTGAACATTATCATCGCTTCGCGCATCGTGAAAGTTAATAAAAACATTGCTAGAACTGCACTTATAATGCCTGTCCAACCAAGATTTACGAAGTATGTATTCGCTTGATTTCCCGTTGCAAAACCTCCACCTGCATGAGCTGAAAATAAAACCATCCCTACTGAAACTGCTGTGAAAAATGATGTGCTTTTCATTGTACTGTTAATTTTTTTCATTTCTATATCCTCCAAAAATTTATATTTTTGGCAATAAGAAAGCCTCTCGTCTCCTATTGCCTATAGCAAAAGAGACGAAAGGCTGAAAGCTTTCCGCGGTACCACTCTTCTTCATCTTTATGATGCTCCTCGATCCAATAATGAATAGTTCTATAACGGGAACTCCCGTTTACCTCTACTTAGTTTCAAGATAACCATTTAGTGACTAGTTCAACGAGTTTATTCAAATACTTTTCACCAACCAGTATCTCTCTACATGAATAAATTATCATCTACTGCTTCACGTCTTTATGTTTCTTAACACTATAGCAAAATAAAAATTGTTTTGCAAGCACTTTCAGCATTAATTTATATTAAATTTTCAAAGTTCTTCTACAGCAGGGGTTAAAACCTTGAAACTTTCTTCTTTTAAGTACATTCTGTTTTTATAAGCACCAACTGTTAAAAATGGTAATATTATAATTCCTATTGCTAAATATCCACAATATCCATAACCGTATTTTATTATATTTGTAAGTCCTACCATCGAAAGTAGCATTGAAGCCATAAGTATAAAACTTGCTATCACCAATCTTTTAAGTTTTAAGCTCTTGACATTCGACAATAGTTTCATGTTTTCAAAACGCGATACAAATCCGAATGTTACAGATACTCCCGATGATATTAGACAAAGGACTAATAGAACTGCATATACAGCTGTCATCCACTTGAAGCCCATAGCTTGAGTTACAGTAAGAGTTGGAAGTGTCGTCCCACCTTCAACTGCTGAGTAAAATCCTTTCCAAGTAAGTAACATTGCCACTGAAAGCCCTAATGCCAAAGCATTTATAACGAAGGATATCTTCATAGATGTAGAAACCTCTTTTTCACTTTTCAATATTCCACTACAAGATACCATCGCTGGCAGTTGTACACATTGAAAACCTGCATATACAAATCCATTCATTACTGCTTGGGGTATCTTGCTAAAACCATTAAGAGAAAAATCTAGTTTTACTACTTGAAACATTCCATCTCCCATAAAACTGCCCATCACATATATCAACAACGCAGTTACAAGTATTCCTATTCCCATTAGACCTCCAACGGCTCTAAGTAGACCAGCACCAAATATTGTAAATACTAGAGTCACAACTCCAACTATTAAAACTGTTAAGCTATAATTTATAGAAAAATACTCTTCTAGTGCACTAGATGCTCCAGAAATTGTAGTAGCTATAACCATTACAACCATTATGTAGTAAAAGACTTCAAATAGAATTTCCAGCTTATCAAAAGGATGATATAGCGTTTCAAACAGTTCTTTGTATGATTTGAGCCCTCTACTGTTGTACATTACGATTGCTTCTTTCAACATAAGTGTCAACAAAGCCATTGAAATAACTGCGCTAACAATACCTGTCCAACCTAAATTAACAAAATATGTATTTGCCTGATTACCAGTTGCAAAACCTCCACCCGCATGAGATGAAAACAATACTAAAGCTATTGTCATAACTGAAAACATACTACTTTCTTTCCATAAACTTCTTTTCTCCATCTTTACTACCTCCTAATATTATTTAGGCAATAAAAAAGTCTCTCGCCTCCTATTGCCTATAGCAAAAGAGACGAAAGACATATAATCCTCCGCGGTACCACTCTTCTTCATCTTTATGATGCACTTTGATCCAACAATGAATAGCTCTGTAACGGGAGCTCCCGATAATACTTACTTTGTTCAGTATTACAGCTTAGTGGTGATTTTCAATAATCTTTTTCTCATGTTTCACACCAACCAACATGTCTCTGATAGAAATTCAATCATTTACTCGTCCACTTCTTAACTTAATATTAAATTTTGTTATTACTGAATTTTTTAACTATTTTTATATATTACTACAATTTTAATTAAACTGCAAGCCTTTTTTATTAATATAATTAACGTATATTAAATTATTTCTAAATATGGCTTGATTGTAACATTTGTGTTAACTTAGTTTTCCAAATTTTATATTTTAGTCTTGTCTATATTTTTATTTAAGCCAAATACATACTAATAATTTTCCAATTTAGACAATACATCCATATGAATATGACTACTTCCATCTGGGATAATTCCCAGTCTCCATACTGATATGCCCTTTATATTTAATAGTTTTGCCAATTCTATCTTTGCTGCCACACTTCTTGAATCCTCATACCAAATTATATTATTTGTGTCGTCATCAGCATCGTAGAATTTTATAAATGGATTTTCATATTTTTTACTATAATCAAGTTCTGCTGACTGATTCATTCTACCCATTATTGCATCATAATTTGGAGTAAAAGGTTTTTGATTTAAAACTTTTCCATCTCTAGTCTTCCATTGAGCAGAAACGAATGATATTTGAAGTAAAATTTTATTGTGGTCTTCTACTCCACTATTGGGGTCAGTAATCGCCTTAATTGCGTAGTATACATCTTTTATAGGACTAATAGGTGTATCTATCACACCTTGGTTCATTTCAGCTTCTGTAAGTGATTTAGCGTTGTAGTCATGCGCCATCAAAATCACCTTATCTGCAATTCTTCCTATAGTTTTATAATCATAAGCATCAAAATAAACTCTGTCTTCTCTTCCCCTTGGATGAACAGCAACATATATCTTTTTATTTCCAATATTTGCTCTTAGAATCTCTAAATATTCATTTAATCCAACCTTTAAATCATTTCCTTTCAATCCTTCAAAATCCACTACTACACCATCAAAATTTCCTGAAAATTCAGCGGCAAGCTCTGCAGCTTTTCTTCTTAAATTTGAATCACTTAATATCTTAGCTGAATCTTCGTTTGAACTAGCCATCATAAGTAATTTATCTTTATTGCTACTTAGCGATATAATGACTTCATACCCCTCAGGAGTATTGTATTCATTGTTATTTGATGCACTAGTATTAAGAATGAGATTTCCATCTTCAAATTCATATCTTGACCATCCAAAAGATATGCTATCAAAGTGGTTTATGCTCTGTTTTTGATTCGATGAACGAATTGCATAAAATGCATTTTTATGTTCAATTTCCATTGATATATTATTGTTCATTCGTGCCAAGATTGCTGCAACCTCTTCTCTTTTTGCAGTGTTATTTGGTCCATAATTCCTTTCATCAATTCCATTAATTAATCCAAAGTCTTTTGCTAGATTAATAAAACCTATATCTTCGGTAACATCATCAAAATAGCTTTTATCAGAATTTAAATCACGAGCCAATTCATTGTAACCAATTGCATTAATCATCATAACTGCCATCTCTCTTCTAGTGATAGCATCTCTAGGACGAAACACATCATCACTATCTGTTATTACATTATGTTTTTGTGCAGTATTAATATATGGGAAAAACCATTCACTAGAATCAGAATTATCTGAGAAAATGCTCTCACTATTTTCTATAATTTCCCACTTCATAAGCTTACATAAAAACGTAACGAACTCAGCTCTAGTAAGAGTCTGCCCAATGCCAAATTGATTGTCTCCAACTCCGGATGTGATATTAAGTTCTTTTAGCTTATAAATGTGTTCAGATGCCCAGTGGTCATTAGGAACATCTGTAAATAAACTTGAATCAGCTTTTGAAACAATTGGGAATGAACCAATCGTAAATACAAAAACTAAAAACAACAATAAGCTTCTTTTGATTTTAGCATAAACTTTAAATTTCATTTAATCCCTCTTCCCATAACTTTATTTAGTCTCTATTGTGAAAAATACTAATTATACAATGCTAACTTGCTCAAACAAAAACGATAAATATATACTTTAATTATATCACTAATAATCAATATAGTGTATTATCCTTAAAATTTATATGTTATTAGTAATCAAGTAAACAAAATAAAAAAGAACTAATAGATAGTTCTCTTTTAAACCGAAATAGATAGTTCTATATTTCATGATTAATCATTAAATTTCCTCCACAATTGTTCCTTCATTGTCTATTTCCAAGTCTTTTATGACCCAATTATCTTCTAATCTCTTTAAATACTTACCAATTTTTTCATTAAACTCATTATCTGATTCGTCTCTAAAAACCATAATAGTAGGGCCAGCACCACTTAGAAATGAAGCATACGCGCCATATTCATATGATTTTTCTACTATATCTTCGAAATTATTCACCAGTGGAGCTCTATAATCTTGGTGCAATCTATCCTTTAAATAATGCTTCATATCTTCAAACTCGCCGTTTCTTAAACTATCAACCATAAACAGGCAATGGGACATATTGAAAACTGCATCCTCCATAGATACCTCTTTAGGAAGAACTTCTCTAGCGACTTTTGTCCTAACGGAAAAATCAGGGATTAATGCTGTACATTTCATGCCTGATGGTATACTTATTTTTTTATATCTAATTTCTCCGTCAACTTTAATGGACATTGAAAGTCCACCGTAAAACTGACTAGTTATATTATCGCAATGGCCCTCAATTTCTATAGCTTTTTTATAGATTTCATAATCACTCATAGGATTGCCAAGAAAATAGTTGGCTGCAATAACCCCAGCTAAAATACAACTTGCTGAAGTGCCGAGCCCACCAAATGTAGGTATATTACTCTTAGTATAAATTTTTAAAGGTGGAGGGTTTTCTCCAAATTCATCAAAAACACGTTTCATAGTTGTATATACAAGATTATCTTCACTACAAAATTCTTCCACATCAGACAATATTTCCAATGTTTCGCTTTTCTCAAAGGTAAAGACATTGTATAATTTAAAAGAAAGGGCTAAAACGTCAAACCCCGGTCCTAAATTTGCACTTGAAGCAGGAACAGAAATCTTAAGCATTTTCATCCCCTCCTATAAAGTCTTTTATTCTATCCAGTATTTCATCTTTACTACTAATATCCCTAAATCTGATTGCTTTATTTTCCAAATCACTAAGATTTACAGGAATTTCCGTTGAAGAAAAAGAGCTTAATCTCCCCATTATTTCAAAATCATCCATGCCATCTATTTCTACTGACAGTGCCTTTAAAATATCCGAAGTAAATTTATAAGGTGAAGCAGTAGAAGCAATTATGGTCTTTGTCATATCATCTGTATCTGCTAAATACTTATCGTAAGCAACTGAGGCAACAGCAGTATGTGTGTCAATTAAATATGCTTCGTCTTCTAATGTTTGCAAAACTTTTTTATTTACTTCGTCTTCATTGGCATAATAAGCTTTAACGAAATTCATATTGGATTTGATTTCATCGCTTACTTCATAAGATCCACTCTCGTTTAATTCATTCATCAAGCTGGAAACAATCTTTGTATCATTATTAGACATATGATATAGAAATCTTTCCACATTGGAGGAAACTAAAACGTCCATTGATGGAGAAGTAGTTAAAATTAAATCTCTATTTTTGTTATAGACTCCTTCGTTTAAAAACTCTGTAAGTACATTATTGTCATTTGAAGCGCATATTAGATTATTTATAGGCAGACCCATCTCCATGCCATAGTATGCTGCCAAAATATTTCCAAAGTTTCCAGTAGGAACGACGATATTTACCTTTTCACCGTTTGCTATTTCGCCAGCATTTACTAAATCAATGTAAGAACTATAATAATAAACAATTTGTGGTAAAAACCTTCCAACATTAATGGAATTAGCAGAAGAAAGTTGTATTCTTTGATTGTTTAACTCTCTATTGAACTCTCTATTCATAAATATTTCTTTAACTGCAGTTTGGCAATCGTCAAAGTTTCCAACGACTCCTAACACATATGTATTATCTCCTTCTTGAGTTTGCATTTGTCTTTTTTGTATTGAACTAACCCCATCTTCCGGATACAAAACTGTAATTTTTATATTATTTATATCTTTAAATCCCTCTAAAGCTGCTTTCCCAGTATCACCACTAGTGGCAACTAAAATGACAATTTCTTCAAAGTCAGTCGAAGATTTTAAAGCAGTTTGAACAAAATATGGAAAAACCGATAGTGCCATATCTTTAAAAGCAGAAGTTCTTCCATGGTGTAGCTCTACAAAATATCTGTCACTAATTTTCTTTATAGGTGCAATATGAGGATTTGAAAAATTAACATCATTATATGCTCCATTTACACATTCTAAAAGTTCATCAGATGAGAAATCTGTGAAGAGATTTTCTAAAATATGGTAAGCCAATTCCTTATATTCCATACTCAACATAGTTTCAATTTCGCCTAGTCGTGGAAATTCTTCAGGAATAAATAAGCCTCCCTCATCAGAAATTCCTTTAAGTAAAGCGTTTTTAGAATCAATGTGAACATTAGAATCACGAGTACTTGTAAATTTCATATCATACCTCCATATATTGTATATATCCTATCATTATAGCATTGATATTGAGTAGATAAAAGGATAACTATCTGTTGTTTGTTATCCTTTCCGTTACTCCATTTTATTCGAGAGTATTTCGGCTCTTACTTCTATCAATTAGTATAAATATTTAACATCTGCAGGATAATAATTGCATTTAAATATGGTTTCTCATTATCTCTTAATATGATTTTATACCAAGTATGAGGTATAATGTCTCCCATAAAAGCTAACTTACCGACTTCGTCTACAATTTCATTGCCTGAACTGTATAAATAACCCATGTTTCACCTCCTTGTCTACATAGAAAAAACGGCTAAGAAATCTTAGTCGCTTAAAACATATATAAATATTAAATTGTATTATGAAATGTTAATAGCATAATATATTTTCTCTCGCAAAAAAATGCTTATATTATTTGTTAGGATTCTTATACATACTAGCATCCCAAGCAGCATTTGAATCATAATCTTCTGGTGGTCGATGCTGTGGACAAGTTATATACCAGCAAACACCAAATTTATCTATAACAGTTGCTGCACATGGAGTCCATGGTAAAGCTCCTATCGGTTCTTTAACGATTCCGTCTTTACTTAATATCTCAA
>JAAYFG010000016.1 GCA_012728335.1 Tissierellia bacterium
AGATATCAACACTACTGCGTTGGCAAACCAAATGAAAAACGAACAAATTCCCACAGCTGCAACTGCTTCAGTACTTAGTCTACCTAACCATATGGTATCAACCATATTATATGTCATCTGTATAAAAGATATCCCCATTAAGGGAAGACTCATTTTTACAAGTGAACCTTTTATATCACCAGTAAGTAAATTTACTTCTCTGCTCACCCACTCACCTCTCTACTAATCCTGCTCAGTTAAGATAATTGGCCCCTCTTTTGTAATTGCAATAGTATGCTCGTACTGAGCACTAAGTCCACCATCTCTAGTTCTAGCAGTCCATCCATTATCATCCATCTTTATTGCGTATCCACCTGTATTAATCATAGGCTCAATAGTAAATACCATACCCTCTGTTATTCTAACTCCTCTTCCCGGAGTTCCATAGTGAAGAACTTGAGGATCTTCGTGCATATCCTTACCGATTCCATGGCCAATGAAATCTCTTACTACTGAATAACCCAGTGGCTCAACATACGACTGAATTGCATGCCCTATATCACCGAGCCTATTTCCTATTACTGCTTGTTCAATTCCCAAATATAATGCTTTTTTAGTTACATCTAATAAATTTTGTTTCTCTTCTGAAACTTCACCTACCGCATAACTCCATGCGGAATCAGCAAGATACCCATCTAGATTTACTACAATATCAACGGTAATGATGTCTCCTTCTTTTAAAGTGGATTCCGTCGGAAATCCATGACATACTTCATCATTTACAGATGCGCAAATAGAATAAGGAAATCCTTGATATCCTTTTTGTTCAGGTGTCGCTCCATGTTCTCTCAAAAATTCTTCAACGAAAACATCTAATTCCAAAGTGGTGACACCAGGTACAATTCTCTTTCTAAGTTCTTTATGAACTTCTGCTAGTAACTTCCCAGCTTCGTGCATCTTATCTATTTGATCTTTAGTTTTTATTATTATCATATTCTTCACTCCTTTTGATTACCTCATTTAGGTCTTTTATATCAGGATCGTCTATCGCCCAACTTAACGCTCTATTATCACATTCATAAGCATTCACAAAATCAATTTCAGCATTAACCATATCTCCAATCTTACTATAAGAACAAGATCTATTGTAGTATAAAATTACACTATTTGGATTATATTCTATACCTTCTGTAAGTATTTCTATGGATTTCTCATATTCTTTTCTTTCGATGTAGATAGCGCTAATATTTAAATATATATACTGATTTGTGTTATATTCTAATGCCTTATAGTAAAAATCTAAGGCTTTTTCGGGATTGCCTATTCCATTGTGTACTACACCAAGATTGAAAAGAGAAAGAGAGTATTCGCTATTAATCTCTACTGACTTCTCTAAATATTTAAGCGCTTTTTCATACTCTTTTTTATTTTCATAGATTGAACCTATATCATTATAAGCTATATAGTCAAACGGGTCTAGTTCTATACATTTTTCTAGATATTTAAGCGCTTTTTCAGTATTTCCAATTTCATCATAAAGGACTGAAGCATAGTAATACGCCCTATCATAAAAAGGGTCTAATTCGATAGCTTTCTCATAATAGGAAATGCTAGTATTCAAATCTCCTCCACTAAGCTCATTAGAAAGAGCATATCCATAATATGCTCCACTTTGACTAGTATCCATTTTTATTATCTCATCATATATATTCAATGCTTTCTCATGGTCTAGTTCCAATATATACAAATCAGCCATTTCAAACTTCACATCTATAATATCATCTTGAGAGGATGCAAAACTCTCCGCTTTTTTGTACATCTCAAAAGATTTGTCATATTCTTCTTCATCTTTAAACTCTTGGGCAAGAATTATATAGTTCTTAAATTTATTTATCTCCATTATCATCTCTCACTTATCATATTAGATATAGTTTATCATAATTTTTCAATATAAAAAACTCTTAGCTATTAAGTATTATTATTATCATAAAACACTAAAACATATCAAGCCAAATAAAAGAAATACTAGACAACTAGTATTTCCCTTGTCTTATATTAGTTTTTCAAATATTACAGTATACCCTTTTACTGCATAAACTCCGAACTTTTCATTTGGAACAGGAAGTATTTGAGACAATCTCCAACCATTTTTTGCTTCAATATCGATGGTCTTCTTAATTTCCTCAATCATATCAGCTTTACCAATTCCTGATTTGCTGTCTATATCAATATATTTGTATTCGTACATTCTATAATTTATACTCCGCTAACAATACATAGTCCTCTACTTTTGTATTCAAATCACAAATTTCCCATTCAGACTTAATTCCTGAACCATGAGCTAATTCGTAGAAGTAGTACATAATAATACCTGCGTCTCCAAGTGATATATCTATACTTTCATTATTCAATATATATAGACTAACCTTATCATTAGATACTACAAACTTCCAAGGTTGTAAGTTTTTATGTGATGGCGCAAATCTAATTGAAGAGAATATATCTAATAGGCCTCTACGGTTTAGTTCTTCAATACTTATAGATTTAAAAGGTTCGTCTCCAAATACAATTTCAGAAACTTCTTTTCTTCCACTAGTTGCTTCTGGAGTGAAAGGTTTCTTTTCTTCGGCATATCCAATTGCGACAATATATTCAATAAATTCTGCATCATCACCAAATAGTTTCACTTTTTCAGGAGTTGGTCCTGGTTCAAGTGTAATCCAACAAATATCCAATCCTAATCCAATTAGTCTAGTTATAAGTTTTTCCATTTGGAACGCACCATATATTTTATTAGCAGGGTTAATCTCTTTATATTTCAAAGAAATGTATGCCGGCGCCTTTACCATAACACCAGAGTATCCCGCTTTGCCGTCTAATTCATTATATACTTCAAACCCAGAGTAAATAGGTTTAATATCTATTCCACTACTTTTTTCCTCGTCTAATACTCTTTCGATTGCGTTGTTTACTGATGATTTCATGTCATCATCCAAATACTTCGTTTGAAATAATCTAACAGATCTCCTATTTTGAATAAAATTTGTAAAAATCATTTTATCGCTCCTCCCTAATTTTCATCTTCTTAAGTATAGGTTTACCCATTTATCATAAAATATATGCGTCTCATCCAATCTATTGCCATAGGAAAAGCAAATGTATGTCCAATAGTAGACATAATTAAACCAATAATAAACCCAGCCATTACATCTGTCGGATAATGCACCCCCAAGTATATCCGTGAAACACCTATTAAAAACGCATAGATGAACATAGGAATCGTTAGATATGGATAGTTGATACTAAATATAAGCGCCAACGAAAAACTTGCTGCAGTGTGTCCTGAAGGAAATGAATAATCTCTCATATTTATTCCAAAAGTATTCAAGCTCTCAAGTATCTTGTATGGCCTTTCTCTCGCAAAAACCTTCTTCAACGACTGTACTACAACTCCAACCAGCAATTGAGATATTAACGCATCTAGTCCAAGTCTTCTAAATCCGCTATCCGTACCTAGTACTATCATTAAAACAGTTACCACAGTAATGAAAGTTGCTCCACCAAGAAATGTATATCTATAAAAAAATACGTCCAAAAATGGATTCTTTATCCTATCATTTATTATATTTATAAAAAACTCATCAAATTTAGTAAAAAGCTTCTTCATGTTTTTTCTCCTTATAGATAATTATAGTCTAATATTTAGACTAATTAAAGATGAATTTTGATATTTGCCAAGTCTTAGATTTGTGATAAACTTAAATTAGATTTTAAAGGAGTAATTAAATGAATTTTAGTGATGAACAAATGGCAGCTAGTAAGCACTTAAAAGGCCCTGCATTGGTCCTTGCAGTTCCTGGCGCGGGAAAAACTTCAATTATCATTGAAAGAACTTATAATTTAATAAACAGTGGTATCAAGCCTCACAATATTCTTTCATTGACTTTCAGTAAAGCAGCTGCAAATGAAATGAAATACAGATTCGATAGAAAGTATAATACTAATTCAAATTACGATATTAGATTTTCTACAATACACGCATTTTGCTTTCTTGTAATAAGGGAGTATTCAAGACTTAAAAATGTAGAATACAAACTGTTAGAGAGTGATAAAGGCATAAATAAAATTGGCTTGATAAAGGAAATATACAAAAAAGTCAATAAAGACTATATAACAGAAGATAAGTTGGAAAGTCTATTGAATGGAATTGGATACTGTAAAAATATGATGATTGACTACAATTCTATTCCAAAGGATTTAGATATAGACATCGATAATTTTGATTTGATATTCAAACAATATGAAGATTATAAGCAAAAATATAAATATATCGACTTTGACGATATGCTTACCCTTTCGTACGAAATCCTTAAAAGAGAACAATATCTTAGGAATAAATTTGTAGAGCAATACCAGTATATACAGATAGACGAAGGACAAGATACTTCCAAAATACAAATGGCAATAATCAATTTATTGGCGAAAAAATACAAGAATTTATTTATAGTTGCAGATGATGACCAGTCAATATATGGATTTAGAGGAGCTTTTCCTAAAGGACTTTTCGAACTTAAGGAAATATATCCTAATCTAAAGATTTTCTACATGCAGAGAAACTATAGGAGTACTAAGAATATAGTTTCCGCATCTAACAAGTTCATTAAACAAAACAGCATCAGGTACGAAAAGGAGTTAATCGCAAACAAGGACTTCGCTGAACCTATTGATATAATAAGGCTTGAAGAAAGCGTAGATCAATACGATTATATATTCAATCAAATCCCTTTGCTAAATGGAGGTTCAACAGCAATATTATACAGAAACAATCTTTCTGCAATCGGACTGGTTGAATACTTTGAAAGAAATGATATCTCTTTTTCAATTAGGGATAACAAATTGAAATTCTTTAATCACTGGATTATTAATGACATAACTAATATTCTAAATATTGCCAGTAAGCCATCTGATATAGGTTCTTATGAGAATATTTACTACAAGTTAAAAGGTTATATATCAAAAAAACACATACAGTATATTTGGTCTAATAATATACATGGTAATATTTTTACTACTTTGCTTAATTATCCTAATTTAAGCCATTACTATAAAAACAATATCAGAGAATTGTCTAAAGATTTTGAAATGCTCAATAAAATGAAACCACATGATGCTCTCGTTTTTATAGAACAAAACTTAGATTATCGAAAATATTTAAAAGAAAATGCACGTAAGCTTGGGAATACTTATGATAGTTTGAGGACTATTTATGCAAATTTAAAGCTTATAGCTAAATCTACTGATACTATTGAAGAATTTTATGGGAGACTAAAGGAATTAGAATATTTGGTTATGAATTCCAAAGATAGAAATGCTTCTATAACATTTACAACTATCCATTCTGCTAAGGGAAGAGAATTTGACAATGTCTTCATAATCGACTTAGTAGATGGTACTTTTCCTAATTTAAATGCCTTGGATAACAAATTGGAAAAGGATAATAGTCTATTTGAAGAAGAACGAAGACTTTTTTATGTAGCAATAACTAGAGCTAAGTCAAAATTAACACTTCTTTTTCCAAAGAGACTACTTGGCGAAAGAGTTGAGGCTTCAACTTTCATACATGAATTAATGGATGAGTGCAAATAATGCTCATCCTTTTTAATTCAATCATTATAAATTCACATATATGTGTTATAATACAGTTTAACTAAGGTTTTGAGGTGAAATAATGATTGGTGTAATAGATGTTGGTGGAGGTATGAAGGCAATTTATAGTGCTGGACTTCTTGATTACTGTTTGGATAATAAAATATACTTTGATTACGCTTTGGGAGTTTCTGCAGGTAGTGGAAACCTTATGAATTATACTTCTAGACAGATTGGAAGAGCTAAGTCTTTTTATCTTGATTATAGTTTTAGAAGCGAATACCTAAGTATGAAAAATTTGTTTACTAAAGGAGAATATTGCGATTTAAGCTATCCTTATAAAATACTTAGCAATGAAAACGGTGAGTCACCTATAGATTACGAAACATTATTTTCTTCTGATACATACTTTAAAGGTGTTGTCACCAATGCACAAACGGGAAAAGCAGAGTACTACGGAGAAGAAACTATGAGTAAAAATGATTATTGGATTTCCATGGCATCTAGTGCAATTCCTTTTGTAAGTAAACCTTATGAGAGATATGGAAAGGCATTCTACGATGGTGGAATTGCAGACCCTATTCCACTAAAACAAGCACTTGCAGATGGATGTGAAAAAGTAGTAGTAATTCTTTAGAGACCTCTTGACTACAGAAAACCCATTCGTGGATTCGATAAAATCACAAGGACATTACTTCGAAAATACACTAATACAGCCAATGCAATATATAATCGCTCAATAGTGTACAACAATCAAATCGAAGAATTTTTAAGCGACGACTCACTAAAAGATAGAGTTCTTTTCATGTATCCTTCTGATAGTTTGGGAGTTGATACACTTTCAAAGAAAAAGGACGAATTGGAAAAACTATATGATATGGGATACAACGATGGGCATATTATTAAGAATTTTTTTAATGAATACAAGTCAACAAAAATATAAAAAGAGACTCGTTATAAAAATGAGTCTCTTTTCTATTCTATTTGTTTAACGCTATTTTTACTTGTAATTATGTCGTATGTTGCACCTAACATAATAAATCCTACTCCAATTATAGTTATGATTGTCGGTGCTTCTCCTCTAAACAAAAACACCCATATAGGATTTAAAATAGGTTCCAAAAGACATATCATCATTGCCCTATCAATACTTATGAGTCTTAGACCTGCACCGTAAAATGCATAAGATATTCCAGAGATAAATACTCCTGATAATGTCATTATGATGATATCTCCTATATTAGTTGGTGGAGAAGCCGGTTTTATTAATAGAACTACTACATAAAATGCAAATGAAATCAAATTCACCAAGGCAACTATCCCTAATGGATTACCTTCTGTTACACCTTGAAGGCTATATGAATAAAATACAAATGCCAAACCGATTAGTATACCTGTGAATATTGCAAATGGATTAGAATTCTGCAAGCTATTTATAACAATAAATACTATTCCTATCAATATTGATAGAAGCACTATCATCTTATTTCTATCAACTCTTTTATTAATGTAAAACCCATAAGCTATTATGTACATTGGTGCTGTGTATTGCATTGCAACTGCCATTGCTGAATTTGCAATTTGCGTAGTGATAGTTACGCACAGCAAAAATACAGCCATGAAAAACCCAGCCAAAGCTACTTTTTTCATCGGGTATATTTTCTCTTTAAATATATACGGTGAAAGGAATAAACCTGCCGAAAGACTCCTTATGATCATAATCCATATTGGTGCTGCATCTACAGATTTAATCATCAGCCCTACTAAACTCCAAAGTAAAACTGCAACCAATACAAGAATATTCCCATTAAGTTTTAGTTTCATTTTTTTACAACTCTTTCTATAAATATTCTCTAATTATACATTATGACGAGACCAAAAGCCTCGCCATAAATTTTAGTTTGTAGTATTATCGTCTCAATTGACTTGTATCATTATACCACAATTTGTCACATAAAGACCTAGATATTGAGAATATCTATGAAAAGTTCAGTCTAAATCAGTTTTCTTATCAACTCTTCTTTTCCAATTATTATTCCTTTTTCCAACTCTATCTTCTCTGCCATTTCCTCATTAAACATGCTCAGAACTTCTTTAGACAGATTATTAGCACCAAAAGGATATACGACTTCATTTTCCTTCTCTATATGGACTCTAAGCAAATTTACATAGCTCATAGCGTTGGCAATTATCTGAATTTTATTTACATCATTAGGATTTTCGGCATATTCAGCAAGATTTCTTTCCAGTTCCATAACATAATACCTTGCCATTTGGTGCTCAGTTAACATTCCTGAACGAATAAGTTTTTCAGCAGTTTCACCTAAATTTTCAGTCATAAGTCTAAAAAGTATGTCTTCTTCTTTTTTATGATGTGTATCATCAGCATACACTCTTATGAACTCTATGACATCTGCAAAATATTCTTGATTTATTTCTTTACCTTTCATTATTTCTATACACTTAGATTCCACTGCATTAATCACTTGTGTAATTTCTTCATGTTCTCTTTCCAAGTATTCTATTCCTAGCATTTTATACTCCTCAACTCATAATTTTTATCATCTATTTTCAATAATTCATAATCAGTATTCTCTAGTATTCCAGATATACATGCTTCCCTCAGTTCCCAGTATATTTCTGAATTTTCATACTCATCCCAATACTTACTGTGAGTATCTATTACAAATTTAAATCTAATCGAATCTTTGTCTTTATTTGTTATTTCAACAGCTCTATCACATGGCATTCCATCTAAAAACTTAGACATAATAAGTTCATAAGTCTCAAATAACGAACAATCAGAACTTACGTCTTTACCGACTTCATGCATAATACTTAGCAATTCATCCTTCGCTTCTGGTTTTTCCAATAACAATAATGAAACACTATACGCAAATCTTTTTTCAACTACTTGAATTCTATCATTTAACCAATCATGAATATTAGACTGGTCAATCATATCTTCCAGTTCACCTTTTTCTATTTTACCTAAAATATCTACTTTAGACTTAATGCTCAATACGCTATTATTGTGAGCTAAATCTAATACCAATCTTGTCAATGTATCTAGAAAAAGTATTTTGTCATACATCATATGGTGAATTGGTGCTAAGAACTTACTCATTTATCGCATCTTCTATCTTCGCAATTATAATATTTACATCTACTCCATGGACTATTGCAGCCTCACCAATGCTTTCAACTTGTGACGAAGGACATCCCAAACATCCCATTCCCATTTCCATTAATACTGGTATGGATTCTGGATATTTCCTAATTAAATCTCCTATTAAAATATCTGATGAAATCTTGTCTCCACTTACGACTTCATTTGGGAAAAATTCTTTTATATCTTCTTCAACTGTTCCAATACCTGAAATACCAAAGTTTTCAACCAAAACGTTTACAACATTTGGTGACAAGAAACCTGGTAAAGTTGGTCCTAAGTGTATGTCTTTCACTCCTAAATGCAGTAGTGCTAAAAGTACTATTACTGCTTTTTGTTCATACCAAGCTATATTGTAGATTATTGGAAGTTCATTTACATCCTCTAATTCAAATATTTCTTGTAATTTTAGTGCAATTGCAACTAATGAATATGAATCATTACACTGTCCTGCATCTAAAACTCTTGGGATTCCACCAATGTCTCCCAAGTTTAGCTTATTGTATCTATACTTTGCACAACCTGCTGTTAAGATTACTGAATCACTTGGAAGTGCCTCAGCAAAATCGGTATAATAATTTCTACCTTTTTGTCTCCCATCACAACCTGCCATTACTACAAACTTCTTAATAGCTCCACTTTTCACTGCTTCCACTACTGTGTCTGCTAATTTGAAAACTTGCTCATGGGCAAATCCACCTACTATTTCCCCAGTTTCTATTTCTAAAGGACTTTGGCACTTCTTAGCATGTTCAATAATTTCTGAAAAGTCTTTTTCCTCTCCTATGTCTCCCTCTATATGCTTACATCCAGAAAAACCTGTTACTCCTGTTGTATAAAGTCTGTCTATATAACTGTCTTTCGGTGGTACTATGCAATTCGTAGTCATAAGAATAGGCCCATTAAATGACTCGAATTCCTCTTTTTGTTTCCACCATGCATTTCCATAATTACCTACAAAATGGTCATACTTTTTAAATGCAGGATAATAATTTGCTGGCAACATTTCAGAATGAGTGTATACATCTACACCAGTTCCTTCAGTTTGTTTTAAAAGCATTTCCATATCTCTCAAATCATGTCCAGAAATAAGAATTCCATGGTTATTTCTAACTCCAATATTAACTTTTGTTATCTCAGGATTTCCGTATTTTGAAGTGTTTGCACTATCCAACAGTGCCATCCCTTCCACTCCATATTTTCCCGTTTCCAAAACAAGTCCAGTAAGAGCATCAACATCTAATGAATCATCCATAGTTAAAACTAAAGCTTTTTGTATAAATTTATTAATTTCTTCGCTTGTATGCCCTAAAACTTCAGCATGCTTTACATATGCACTTAATCCCTTTAAACCATAGACTGTAAGCTCTCTTAAGCTTCTAATATCTTCGTTTTCAGTTGACAAAACTCCTACTTTTCTAGCCATATCAACAATTTCATCTTCCAAATCAGAATTAAAGTTTGCAGCATCAGTCAATCCATTTTTGTTATTTAGTTTAGATTTTAGTTCTTCTTTAACAGTAATAGTATGAGATATTCTTGCACTTATTGCTTCTTCGTCAAAATTTGCATTAGTTATTGTTGCGAATAAATTTCCAGTAATCATTTGATTAATTGATTGGGAAATATCTGTGCCTTCATCTCTAAGTCTTATTACTACATCTGAAAGTCCTTTGGTTACCCAAATCAACAAGTCTTGTTTATTAGCAACATCTGAAGTTTTTCCACATACGCCTACTTTTGTACAACCAGTATTCCCAACAGTTTCTTGACATTGATAGCAAAACATTTTATTTTCCATTTAATAATCCTCCTAATAATTTGTAAAGTCTCTCGCTTCTTAATTATTAGGATATATCAATTTTTACTATCTATCTGTAACATCTGTTACGGCTACAAGAATTTTTCCAGCTTTCTGCTATTTATCTTTACAGTCTTGTTCTTGACCTCAATAAGTCCCTCATTATGCATATTCATAAGTTCTCTGGATATTGAGGGGCGTGTTGCCCCTAAAAAATCTGCTAATTCTTCCCTTGTAAAAGGCAATTCTATGCTTTCTGCTTCTCCAGCTTGTTTAATAAAGTACTTTGCTAACTTTTCTCTAATAGAAAAACTGCTAGCTATTAACAACTTTTGGTTCAAATACAAAGCTTTACTGGATAGAATGTAAAGCATATTATTTATAATTCTTATTTTCAAATTGTCGCTTTCACTGTCAAAGGTTAGAGCTTTTTTGGGAATATACTTTATTTTTGATGTTTCATTGGCAGTACATCCGTAATCGTAGCCATCTTCATTTAAGTATAGATATACTTCACCGAAAACAGTCCCTTCGGTGCTAAATTTATTAACTATAGATCTTTTACCACTAATGCTTGTGTTTTCTACTACAACAGATCCTTTTTCTAAGATGAATAAGTATTCTGGAACATCACCTTGTAAAAACACAGACTCTCCTTTTTCCAACTCTATTGAATATGACTCACTACTTTTCAAAAACTCATCTACTTCACTATCACTTAATCCTCTAAATAAATCACTCGTCATCGGCATCTTATTCACCTCCATATTTCCAAACTAATTATACCCAAAAAAGTCTCCTATAGTATAAATAGGAGACTCTCTTACATATTATTTTTATATATTACCAATTTTTCAACTAAGTCATATGGTATATCCCTACTTTTATCGAATTTTATATTACCATTATGCATTTGAAACTCCATACAATCTTCTTTGAGTTGGGATAAAACCTCTTCGCCTATAAACAAATTAATATGGTTTTTATGATTTGCAAAATGTATGGTTTTGTTATTCTTATTATAAGTAGGCATCCTCCATTTAATAGTTTCCTCAGAATCTACAAAATTTCTAGCTACTATTTCCTTAATTGACTTGAGAACAGCCTGCTCTTTTATAGGAAATTGATTTATATAGTTATCCACGCTCTCTATTTCAATACAAAAATGACTTTGATTAATTCTTTTAAATTCACGACCACATTTTTCACAAGTCCACATACTATCACCTATTATCGTAAATCTTTGCCACACTCTGGACAAAATTTATATTCTCTGCCTATTTTCGCTCCACATTCATAACAATATATATAGTCTTTATCTACTGTTTTTGACGTATTAACTGTTTCTTGTTTCTCGTCTTCTTTAACTTCAACTATGTCAATTATTGAATATCTATCTTCATCTTTACCATATGAGTTTTTATAGTGATAAATAGCTTGTACAATTCCTACAATTATGAAAACCACTCCAAAAATAGGAAATATGCTCATGGAACGAAATCCACCCATACCATGATTTGATGTCATTTCAAACGCCATCATTGTCCAAAAAACTCCAAATACAATAGCGATCACACTACCTGCAAGACCCATTTTTGATGGACCACGACCTGGTTTTATTTGTTTCATAAAATCACCCCTATTTGTCAAACAAATTTAGTAAATATCCATATCCACTATCTTCCATTTCATTCTTTGGTATAAACTTTATTGCAGCTCCATTTATACAATATCTCAGACCCCCCACTTCTATAGGTCCATCATCAAATACATGGCCTAAATGGGAATCACCAAGTTTTGACTTAACTTCCGTTCTGTTGTAGCCATAACTTAAGTCTTCATACTCATTTATTAATTCATCTTCTATAGGTTTTGAAAAACTCGGCCATCCACAACCTGCATCAAATTTATCCAGTGAAGAAAAAAGTGGTTGACCCGTTGTAATATCAATATAAATTCCATCATTGAAATTTTGGTCATATTCACTTGAATAAGGTTTTTCAGTAGCCGCATTTTGAGTAACTTCATATTGCAGTATTGAAAGTTCTCTAGCTAATTCTTCTTCACTCATCTTCACATATTCACTACTCCATAATGGATTACCAGAAGTTAAAATCTCATCACTATCAGGAATAGTTTCAAAGGTTATATGACAATATCCACCTGGATTCTTCTCCAAATAATCTTGATGATATTCTTCTGCAATAGTCATATTTTCCAACGGAAGTACTTCTGTAACTATAGGATTATTATAATTCACCTTGATTCCATCAATAAAAGCCTTATCAGTTTTTTATCGATTTCATCTATATAATATATTCCCGTTCTATATTGGGTTCCAACATCATTACCTTGTCTATTATTAATAGTAGGATCGATAATTTTGAAAAAGTATTTTAATATATGATAAAGATCTATGGTCTTTGGGTCATATTCAATGAAAACGACCTCTACATGTCCAGTCCAGCCAGTACATACCTCTTCGTAACTTACACCTAGCGAACTTCCATTAGCATATCCTACAAAAGTTCTAACTACTCCCGGCATCCTTTTAAAGTATTCATCAACACCCCAAAAACATCCTCCACCAAGGACTATTCTCTTATTATTTTTATCGATATCAATACTTGTACCTTTTGACAGCTCTATTTTATTAATCATAATATCTGCCTCCATTATAGTTCTAAACACCTAGTTTATAACCAATACCCCAAACAGTTTTTATATATTCAATGTCTGGATCGAATTTATTTAATTTCGTTCGCAAATTACTAATATGTACATTTAGCGTGTTTTCATCAGCGTAGCTATCATACCAAATAGAGTCTATGAGATTTTGCTTAGTAAACACTTTTTTACTGTTCTCCATTAAGAGCTTGATAATTTCATACTCTATTTTTGTAAGCTCTAATTCATCATCTTTAAGATAAACTCTTCTCTCTTCCAGATTCAAAACTAGATTTTCATATTTCAAAATATACACAGCTTCAGGTACAGATACAAATTTATTATTTCTCCTAAGTACAGACCCTATTCTTGCCATAACTTCTTCCGTATCAAAAGGTTTTTTTATATAGTCATCTGCACCTGCATTTAGAAGTTTAATCATAGAATCTTTACCTTCAGTAGCCGTTATCACTATTATTGGAGTGTCATTTTCACGTCTTATTTCCCTAACGAATTCTTCTCCAGTGATTCCAGGCAACATCAAATCTAAGAGTATTAGCTCTGGAGATTCCATTTTATATAACAACCGACCTTCAGTTCCAGAATAAGCAGAAATAGGTTCATATCCGTTTTTCGAAACTATCGTAGATAGTAATTCATTTATGTATTTGTCGTCCTCTACAATTAATACTTTCATATTATCACCTATGTTTATTATAATATACGAAACCAAAAAGGTCTAATAGCTATTACATGTTTATAGTATATAATAAATATTTGTGTATTACAGTATGGTAATTACCTTTTTTTATAATTCAATCCTTAAAAGTAGAAGGTTCGATTGAGGATATAATATATAAATCTGATGGAAATAAAAAAGATTAAGAATATATTACTGAAGCACTTGTTTTAGAGTAATTATAAAAGGCTTGACACATTAATTATATGTATTAAGCCTTTCTCAATTTTACCCTCTATTCAGTTTTGTCTTTCCATATTCTACTAGCATTTCAATTTCTTTTACCTTTAGAACATAACACGCTATTCCATAGAATATTGCTGAAGCTCCCACAGTAAAAAGTAATACTATTAACTTCTTCATCGCTCCTACTCCAAGACTTGGAACTAAGCCAATTATTCCAAAGAAAATGAAATATGCTACTATTCCCATTAATACTGCTGCCACTCCGGATTTTATTGCAGTAATTAAGAAGTCTCTACCTCCCAAGTATTTGAGTTTCTTTCTAAGCAATGAAAATGATACTAGCACTGCAATATTAGTCGCTAAAGCA
>JAAYFG010000134.1 GCA_012728335.1 Tissierellia bacterium
CCTAAATATAGTAGCAATCACTATCCCCCTTTCAGAGAATAAATAAAGCCCCTTAATTTAAAGGGGCATCACTATTCTAATTTCCATACTTATTCTTGATACCAGGTTTTAATAGCTCTAATATAGAACCTCTAATATCTAGATCTAATTCAATTTCTCTAGTCATTTCTCCCTTATAAGCCCTTACTATAAACTTATAAGGCTGTCTTAGTCTAACATTATTCTTATCAATAGTTTCCTCTGTAGTAACCCATACGATATAATCTAGTATATCCTCTTTCTTATATACATTCTTATCTACGTTAAAAAATAATGAAGGATAAGAAACTGCAGGATAACCCATTTCAACCCTCTTGTCCATGGCTATAAGATCATTTGGTACTACTATTTCTAATTTATCAGCATATCCTTCAGTAGTTATATAAAAGTATATCTTATCTCCTGCCATAGCTGGATTAGGAAGCAAATATCCTGATATTTTTAGGGACTCTACTTTATATGTTAAGTCCTTGATTTCTATATTGCCATTGGGAGTAGTTGCTGTAAACCTTGCTGTATATATGCCATCTGGTATAGTGTTTGGTGCTGTATAATTTCTAATCCAATTTTTTATGTTGCCAGATTGAGAACCAGTTAAAGATACATTAGTAGAAAATGTATGTCCAACATAAAGCTGTACGGTTAGAGAATTTGCATATTTAGATGTCTTACCTTTAATAGAAGTAGGATCCTCTGTAATCAATTTTGATGGCATTTCAGGAACAAGGTTAATAGGCGTATTAACTGTTACTGGAAAGTCAAGTTCAGCAGTTTTACCATCATCACTTATAGCCTTAATTTTTAATGTATAATTGCCGTCTGGTAATGTGGCTGGTATGATATGGATTATATTGTTCCAGGTGATTTCATTTTCTGTTTTTATTCCTGTATCAGTGCTATATTCTATTCTTTGAATGTTAGTTTTTCTTTCTTCTCCCTGATACATTGCCACTTCAAGGCTTACATCATAAGGGTATTCAGTCCATATATCATATAATTCAAGCTTTTCTGACGCTGGTACACTTGTAATACTAAAGCTACCATCAAGAGTCCTTGCCTTAGCCTTTAATACTAATTCCGCTTCATTTGGTACTAGAATATCTCTTACAGCATAAGCTGTGGCTCCCTCAACATCTGTTACCCTTAGATAGACTTCAATGTAATCACCATAATTGGCAATCAAAGGTTTGCCAGAAGTCCAATTTATTTCATCATTCTTTCTATAGAACCATTCCCATTTTACAATGCCCTTATTAGGTTCACTTTCATGGTCAAAATCATAGGAAAAATCTTCAATAATAATATCAACACTTTTTTCCCTATATTTTAAATCAAATTCAAAATCTGCTATACGCCTTCTATGAGCATATACGATAAAGTCTATTTCGTTAGATTCTTTTCGATAATTGCTGAATAAATTATTTGTACTAGGATTATCTACCGCACTATATCTAATGTTATATTTACCTACTTTATCAAATATCATAGAAGATACAGTTATATTCTTATTATGATAATCAGAAAGACCCATAGAGTTTTCAAAATAAAATTCATCATGTAAAGCAAATACCTTATCACTATATTTTGGATCTCCTTCTAAGTCACGATAGAATTTTGAATATTCTACAGTATCCTCATTTACTATTACATATAATCCATCTGAATCATCTTCTCTTATATTTTCTTTCAATATGTCTAGAAGAATATCATCTAGTTTGTTTTCCTCGTACAATTTACCATAAGGTGTAGCATTTATAAATTGCCTTAGATTAATTTCATTAGAACCTACTAACTTATCTACATATTCAGGTTTAGTAGATGCTCTAACAGAAACATTATTTTCTACTAAATAATCTAAAATATCTTTATTAACAGCATTAAAATTATCTTCCTTTCCTAGATAAATAACATATCTTTCTGAATTATCTCTAAAATTGAATCTCTGGATTTTTGCTACATCTACACTATAAGTTTTCCATCCTGCCTGATATGGAGATATTGATAATTGAACTGTACTTAAATTAGGATTGATTCGTGGGTTAGAGTATTCAGTATAAC
>JAAYFG010000135.1 GCA_012728335.1 Tissierellia bacterium
AAACTATAATGATAGGAAAAAAAATGAGTTTTTGCTAATTGTTTTCCTATACCTAAAAGTTTAATACTTTTAGGTATAGGAAAACTTTTTTTATTTTAGTTATTATTTTGCTTGATAATAATAATTTTTGAGGTTATAATCTATATAGAATAAGAAGGGGTTTATATGTTAGGGAAGATAGTTGAAATTTTTGAAGATAAAGTTAAGATAAAAATGTCTATTGATATTAAACTTCAACCTAGTTTATCTAATTTACATGTTGTTTTTGAAGAAGATGGTAAGAAGGTTGTTGGAGAGATTGATGCTATTGATGAGGAGTATTTAAATATTATAATTATTGGGGAGATTATTGCTAATATGTATTTTCCTGGTGTTACTAAGAAACCTAGTTTTAAAGCAGATGTTAGGGTTATAAATATGGATGAATTAGTGCTTATTCTTGGACCATCTACTCCAAGTAATGGTACTTTCTATTTGGGTGAATCTTCTATTTATAATAATTACGCAATTAATGTGGGTATTAATAATTTCTTTTCTAATCATTTTGCTATTATTGGTAATTCTGGTTCTGGTAAGAGTTGTGCGACTGCGACTATTTTTCAGAATTTGTTTTATTCTAATAATATTCCTGTGAATTCAAATATTTTTGTTTTTGATGCTTATGGTGAATATCATAATGCTTTTGCTGGGTTTAATCAAATAAATCCTAATATATGTTATAAGAATATTACTACTAATCCTAATGCTACTGATGATGAACAACTTAGGGTGCCTTTATGGCTTTTGGGAGCTGAAGGTATTGCTATGCTTTTGGATGTTGATGATCCTAAACAAATACATATTATTGAGAAGACTCTTAATTTATTACCTATACTTTCTCGTAACGATGCTAGTGTAGTGGCTTATAAGAATAATATTATTGCTAGATGTCTTAGAGATATTGTTTTAACTGGTAAGAGTGCTTCACAAGTAAGAAATCAAATTATGTCTGTTCTTACTTATTACAATACTAATGATTTGAATCTTGATTTAAAGATTGTGGAACCTGGTTATACTAGAACTTTAAAACAATGTTTATATGTTGATGATAATGATAGTATGTTATCTATTGAAAAAGTTGTGGGTGCTATTACACAGTTTATTTCTGATGATTTAGATTATAAAAATGCTGAACCTGTTCCTTTTACTCTTGAAGATTTTGATAAGGCACTTAGTTTTGCTTTAATTTCTGAAGGGATTTTGAAGAGTGATAAAGTTTATGATTATGCTAATTTACTTGCTGTTAGGACTAATTCTTTAATTGAAGGTAGATATAGTGTGTATTTTGATTGTCATGAATATGTTACTGAGAATGGATATATTCATAATCTTATGACTACTAGTGATGGTAGAAAGGCTCAGATAGTAAATTTTAATATTAATTATATAGATGATAGATTTGCTAAGGTTTTAGTTAAATTACTTTCTAAAGCTATATTTAATATTAGTGCTAATTCTCTTAATAGAGCTAGTAGTGCATATCATATAATTATTGAAGAGGCTCATATATATGTTAAAAATGATACTGATACTAAACTTTTTGGATATAATATTTTTGATAGAATTGCTAAGGAAGGAAGAAAATATGGGGTTCTTTTAGGATTTGTTACTCAAAGGCCTTCGGAAATTAGTGAGACTTCTATTAGTCAATGTTCAAACTTTTTGATTTTTAGAACAATGCATGCTAGGGATCTTAATTATTTAGAGACTATGATGCCTAATGCTACTACTGATACAATGGATATTATTAAGACATTGCAACCTGGTACTTGTATGACATTTGGATCAGCTTTTAAGATTCCAATTTCAGTTAAATTACAAATGCCTA
>JAAYFG010000136.1 GCA_012728335.1 Tissierellia bacterium
ATACCAAATATACCACCATAAAAAGTATTTGCTTTTTTTTCCGTCATAACAATACCTCCTTATTTTATATTTTATATGTTATAATATATATGAGAAAGTCTGGATATTCTGTAGTTTAAGCTACAAAACATTTTCTGAAAAGATTGTTTTAAAGTAGCTGTTTTGATTTAGAGAGGTGGAAAAGATGGAAAAAGTCTGTATGTCTTATTATTCACCGTGGATAGAAGGCAAAGTAAGTTGTCTAGAGTATGTGGAAACGTTTTTTTACAAATGTAAAAAAATATATAATAAAGAACAAATTATTTTTCAACAAGGAGAGAATCTTAATTCACTATATGTTGTTAAAAATGGTAGAGTAAGATTATTTATGAGTTCAGAGGATGGAGATGTTTTTCATACTATAATTGCTAAACCAGGTTGTTTCTTTGGTGAAGTAGGATTTATTGATGGATATCCTGAAGATAGTGGAGCTATTGCAATTGTAAGAACTGAAATATATGTAATACCGTATAAAGATGCCTATGAATTATTATTAGAAGATAAGAGGTTCGGACTACTACTCATAAATTCTATGGTAAGAAAAACTAGAGTATATAATAAAATAATTGAAAACTTAATTTTTAAAGATTCTTTTAAAAAAGTAGCAATGCAATTAATTAACTTAGCCAATGCGCATGGAGTAAAGACCGAAGATAAGAATATTATAAAGGTATGTATAAAAGTGACCCATGAAGATATTTCTAATATTACTAACTTAAATAGAGTTACTGTATCAAATATCATGAGTTATTTGGCTAAACAAAATCTAATTTTTAAAAAAGACGGCTTTTTGCATATTAATAATAATAAATTTTATACTTATCTACATTATTAGAAATAAATGTAGTCTATATTACAGAATTATACTTAATTTATTGATAGCATTAATGTAATTATAAAGGAGGTATAATTATGAACGTAAATTGGAAAGAAATTAGAAGTAAAGAGTTTCCTGCTCTGGATAAAGGAGATATGGTCTTCTTAGATGCGGCATGTGTTAGTTTAGCGCCGATGAGAAGTATTAAAGCAGTAAAAGATTTTGCTGATTATACTGGCAAAAATGATGAAGTAAATGCTAGTGCACATCATGTAGAAATGGACAATAAGAGGAACATTGCTTATCAAGAAGCTGCAAAATTACTGAATGCTGATATCGAAGAAATTGCAATTGTAGAGAGTACTTCACATGGGTTAAACATTGCAGCAACATCATTAGAGTTAAATGATGGAGACAATATTTTAACAACAAATTTGGAATTTATTCAAGTTGCTCTACCATGGTGTGCTATGAAGAAAACAAAAGATATAGAAATCCGTGTTGTAAAAACAGAGGATAATAGATTCACTGTAGAAGATTTTAAAAAGCATATGGATAAGCGTACAAAGATACTAGTAATAAGTAGCGTTGAATGGTGTAATGGATGGAAGATGAATTTAAAAGAGATAGGAACTTTTTGTAAAGAAAATGGTATTTATTTAGTAGTTGACGCTGTTCAAGAATTAGGAGTAATGAACATTGATACTAAAAAAATACACGTAGATATGTTAACTGCAGGCGGACATAAGTGGCTTAATTCACCTTATGGAGCAGGTATATTATATATTAATAAAGATCTTTTACCTAAAATAGATCCAGTTTATTGGGGTTATCTAAATACTGAAACACCTGAAGGAGGTTGGGCGGCGTACTGGGAAAATCCAGCAGCACCTGCTGTTAATGATTGGACTTTTTTACCTACTGCTAGAAGATTTGAAATTGGAGGCACATCAAATTATGTTGGCGCAATAACCTTAGGGGAATCATTAGGACTTGTTAATGAAATAGGAATTAATAATATACAGAATAGAGTATTGGAACTATCAGATTATTGTATCTCAAAAATAAAAGATGTTGGTGGTACCCTGATTACCCATGATGAAGAAGAAAATAAAGCGGGTATAGTGATTTTCAGGTTGTATGGAGATTTGGAAAAAGATAGAGAAGTATTAAGAAAATTACATGAAAAAAGAATTTTCATTGCTCAAAGATTTACAGATTATGTAGGAGGTTTTAGAGTGTCTTGTCAATACTTCAACAATGAAAACGATTTTGACAAACTTTTTGAAGAGATTAAAAATATTATTAATATATTAGGAAAGCCAGATTATAAGTAATAATGATCTTAATTATCCTTATGTGATCTAATTAATAAGTTAATCTTATAATATAAATTGAATAGTAAAAAAACTTATGAAATGGACAGTAGAAATGCTGTCCATTTTGTATGAATAAATATTTTGTATGAAGGCATAAATTAAAGTAGAAGCAACTTTAAATGCAGAGATAAAAATGAGTAACACAATTAAATATATTCGTTATATCAACTAAAACTAAGAATTACGTAGATTTTAATTGAACTAAATGATAATAATAGTTTTAATTATTATTTTTAAAGAACAATTATTATTTAGTATCCGTTAAAAATAGTTGTAGAAAATATTTAAGATGCTAATAATATAAATGTTGATTTTTTGATAGTAAAAAATATTCATAGTATAGCTTGACAAAACTAAACAATATAGACTAATTTCGCATATTTAATTCTAACTTCTGATATAGAATGAATATTTATTGAATCGAGTTAATAAGTAATGTAAAATAGATATGTAATAAATAAAAAAAGTGAATAAGGTAGTGAAATCTTTGGACGGAACTGTGAATATTTCTGTAAGGGATCTAGTTGAGTTTGTAATGAGATCTGGAGATATAGACAATAGAATATCGAGTAATGTTAGAGCTGTAGACGGTATTAGAGCGCATCAGAAACTTCAGAGTAATTATGGAGAAGATTTTGAAAAAGAAGTAACTTTGAAGATAGTTGAACGAGTAAATGACGTTGAATTTCAACTAGAAGGTAGAGCTGATGGAGTTTCTATTACTGATTCGAAAATCATAGTTGATGAAATAAAAAGTACATCAAGGAATTTGGATGAGATGGAGTATGACAGTCAACCACTCCATTGGGCACAAGCAAAATGCTATGCTTACATTTTAGCGAAAGAAAATAGAAGGGAAGAAGTGAAGGTTCAACTTAGCTATTACAATATCACGAATGAAGAATTGAAAGTGATTGATAAAGTCTTTGATATACAAACACTTGAAGAATTCTTCTTTGATTTGCTAGAAAGGTATTTAGAGTTTAGTAACAGAATTATTGCTCATAGAGAAGCTCTATTAGATGGCGTTGGGAAAATGACATTTCCTTTTGCTGAATACAGGGAAGGTCAGAGACGACTTGCAGTCTCAGTCTATAATATAATAAAAAATGGCAAGACATTGTTTGCACAAGCTCCAACTGGAGTAGGCAAGACCATATCTACTTTATTTCCTGCAATTAAGTCAATAGAGGGTGGGCACTCTGATAAAGTATTCTATTTAACAAGTAGAAATACTCAACAGAGAGTAGCACTAGACACAATCTATAAAGTAGATGAAAAAGAAAAGTGTTTGAAGACACTTAGAATTATTGCAAAAGACAGACTATGCCAATATGAAACCAATTGTAATCCTAAATCGTGTCCATTGGCAAAAGGTCATTATGACAGGGTCAATAATTGCATCTTAGACATATATGACAATGTAAATCATATTGATGAAGAAATCATAGAGGAATATTCATTGAAACATGGGGTTTGTCCATTTGAATTACAGTTAGATATGGCAAACTACTCGGATATAATAGTATGCGATTACAATTATGTTTTTGATCCACACGTACAACTTAGACGATTTTTTGAAACACCTATGGAGAAATATACAATATTAGTTGATGAAGCACATAATTTAGTGGATAGAGGGAGAGATATGTACTCTACATCTATATCTGAGGAAACCTTTATTGAACTTAAGGATAAACTAAAAAAACATAATAAGCTAAATAGAGCAAATGAAAGAGTGATAAATGCTTTTGATACATTGAATTTAGTTGTTAGATTCAATGCTGGCAATGTGGAAAACTACTATCAATCAGATCATATAGACGAGTTTTATAAACCGGCAAATAGTTTTATAGATCAAGTTGAAAAGTATTTTACAAACATTAGAGAAGAAGATGAAGAATTGGATAGCTTATTGTTAGATGCACATTTTTCATTATATAGATATTTGAAAATAGATGAATTATACGATAAAAACTATTTAACTCTCTGTAGAAAATATGGCAAGGAAATTGAGTTGAAATGTGTAGATACTTCAAAAGTGTTTAAAGAAATTCTCGACAAGGTGCATTCCTGTATATATTTTTCTGCTACACTCAACCCAATAGACTATTATAAATACTTATTAGGTGGAGATACTGAAACTCAATTCATAAGAATTGATTCTCCATTTGATAAAGAGAATCTAAGTGTTTATAGATATCCAATATCTACCAAGTACAGACAGCGTGAACACACAAAGGTAGAAATTGCCAAGATAATAGAAATTGCATCGTCTAATAAAGGGAACTATCTAGTGTTTTTCCCTTCATATGAGTATATGGAATTAGTCTACGATGAAGTATTTTCTGAAAAGGAAATAATAATGCAGGAAAGAAATATGACCAGTATAGAACGTGATGCGTTTTTAGAAAGATTTGATGAGCAAGGGAATATAATTGGGTTTGTGGTTATGGGAGGTATCTTTTCAGAAGGGATAGACTTAAAAGGAGATAGACTAAAAGGCGTAATCATTGTGTCTGTAGGACTACCTAAGTTTTCGTTTGAACAAGAAGTGCTAAAAGATTATTTTGAAGATAAGTTTAACTCTGGTTATGAATATGCCTATTTGTATCCTTCAAGCAATAAAATTTCGCAAAGTGGAGGAAGGTTAATCAGAACGAAAACAGATATGGGAATTGTACTGTTAATAGACGATAGGTTTCTGTATGAAGATTATGTTACTAATTTACCCATACAATGGGAGCCGATTAAGACCGTTAGAAATAAGGAGTCACTTAAAGTAGAGTTAAATAGGTTTTGGAAAGAAAAAGGACTATCAAATTGATAGTCCTATATTATTTCAGAAAATTCAATCGGATTGTTGAAGTCTGAAATCCAGTCACTCATGCTTCCTACGTATAATTTAGATAGAACTCCTATTTGTTCTAATGCCAAAACTCCAAGAGTTGCCATCATTCCGGAACCGCAGTAAGCTACAATTTTTTTGTTTAAATTCAATGAAGAAAAGACTTTCTTAATCAATTCATCGCTTACTATTAGATTATTCATAATTAGGTGGTCAGCAGGCAGATTTATGGCGTTTGGTATATGCCCCCCTTCGGGATTATTAATTCTCATCAGACCAGAATAAGAAATGAAAGATCTAAAGTCAATCAATAAATAATCATCATTGTCCATTATGTCTTTCACGAAATCCATATCAGCATAATAATTATCATTTTCCTTGAACTCAGTAATTCTATTTGTTGGATGAATCTGACTGAAATCTATAGAGTCAATAATGTTCAATAAATTCTCCATATCGTTTAATACAGATACATTTTCTATGCCATAGTATTTAAAAGTCCACCAAGTTCTAGTCGCTCTAAAATATCCACCATCATCAAAAAATACTATATGCTTATCCAAAATAGTTAAGTCTTCTAAAAGTAATTTGAACTGTTCAGTAGTTGCAACAGGATGTCTAGCAAACCCCTCGACCACTTCTCCATACATATATTTGTCAAAATCTAGATAAACAATATGATCATTAGTAAACTTTTGTGGGAAAGTACCGACATAAACAAGTTGATAATCATTTAAATTTTCTAAGATATCTTTAGTATTAATAATATTATTCATAAATATCGTCTCCAGTTTTTAATAGTACAATATAGTATATACCATATTAGTGATAATAGTATAGAGAATAAATACAAATCAAAAAATCACTTTAGTTAAATAAATAGAGAAAATAAATTTGCTATGATACAATTAGTTTAATTAGAAAGCAGTGGAAACTCGTTACTAAATAGCTTTATAGTAAAGGAGAGATATTATGAAAAATATGATAATAAAAAATGCTTACATAATAGACGGTAAATACAATAAACCGTTTAAAGGTGATGTAGGGATTATATCGGGAAAAATTGTGTTAAATAACATTCCTAGTAATGCAGATTTAATTATAGATGCAAGCGATAAATACTTAGCACCTGGTTTTATTGACTCACATACACATGGAGATTTAATTATGGGGCAAGAATTTGCAACTATTAGTAGTGTGAATCAGGGAGTAACTACTCAAATTGCAGGTCAATGTGGGATGTCTATGGGACCTGTAAACCCTGATAAAATAGAAGAGATAAAGAGCTTTTTAAGCGTTGGAACTGCTATATTTCCTAAAGAGATGAAATCTTGGAGAACATGGGGAGAATACTTAGAATATACGAATAATATTGACAAGACTTTAAATTATAAGTTAATGGTTGGATTCAACACTCTTAGAATTGCAGTAATGGGTTATGACGATAGAGATCCAGAACGCCATGAGTTGGAAGCGATGAAAGAGTTATTAAAAGAAGCTATGGAAAAAGGAGCGATGGGACTTTCGACTGGACTAGTTTATGTTCCAGGGACATCGGCAAACATAGAGGAATTAGTTGAATTAGCTAAAGTTATAAGACCTTATGATGGAATTTATGTGACTCATATAAGGAATGAATCTCATGATTTAATTAAAGCAGTTGAAGAGGCAATAGAGATTGGAAGAAGGGCTGGAGTAAGAGTCAATATATCACACCACAAAGTGATGGGAAGAGGTAATTGGGGTTTACAGAAAAAATCTTTGGAATTAATAAGTGAAGCAAGAGAAGAAGGACTGTCAATTACATGTGACCAATATCCATACGACAGAAGTATGACCCATCTTCACACTACAATTCCGCCTTGGTATTTTTCAGATGGAGTTGAGGGAATGCTTGAGGAGATAAAAAGAACTGATATAAGAGAACAAATTAAACAGGAAATGATTAGAGATGAAGGAAAATATGAAAATCTATATGTGAATTCAGGTGGTTTTAAAGGAATTATGATAAGTTCGTCATCGAAAACACCAGAAGCAGAAGGTCTAAGCATTGATGAGTATTCTAAAAGACTAGGAAAAGATTCTTTTGACACTTTCTTTGATATATTGATAGAGAATAATGGAGAAGTTGGAGCAGTATATCATGCAATGGCAAATCAGGATTTGTTTGATATTATAAAAGCTCCCTTTACGACTGTTGGTTCAGATGCATTATTGAGAAGCGGAGGGGATAAGTCTCACCCAAGAGCATATGGAACAATGCCTCATGCAATTTGTTTATTCAATAAAGATAACAAAATCTTGGAACTAGAAGAAATCATATGGAAAATGACCGGATTGCCAGCGGAGATATATGGCTTAAAGTCAAAAGGGATAATTGAGGATGGATATGATGCAGACTTAGTAATATTTGACTATGATAAAATCAGAGATGGAGCAACATATTCTAATCCAACAGAAGTTTCGGAGGGGATAGAATATGTAATAGTAAAAGGGGAAATAGTATGGAAAGACAAATTACTTACGGGAGCTACTCCTGGAGAAATAATCTTACACACAAATAGTCGATTATAGATAAAAACTCTATTATATAGAAGGAAAAGAATGACAATAATTTAATATAAAAAACTATAAAAAAGATTCATAAAATGTGTTGACATATGTTTTGAACTAGTGTAATATTATAAAAGTTGTCACGAAAACAGAGACAACAAAACACCAAATTAAAAACTTGAGAAAAAGGAAAAAACTTCCTTGACTAAGTAAAGTTGATTTG
>JAAYFG010000137.1 GCA_012728335.1 Tissierellia bacterium
GTATGAATGATGTATCTAAAGAGCTTTTGGACAAAGCCATCGAACTAGGATTTCTGTCAGAGGGTGGAAATGTAACTATAAATATTGATTCTCCTGATAAAGACTGGTATAAAAATACAGGAATAGCTTTTAGAAAAGATTTAGATGGATATTTATCTGAAAGGATATCAGTTACGATTGAGATAAACTCAATATTTGAAGACGAAGATTATGACGCAGAAGTACAGAAGCCTGTGATCAAAAATGACGCAGTAAAACCAAAGCATACTGAGAAGTCAGAAGATAGTGATTATGGTGATAGCGATTACGGAGATAGTGATTACGATGAGCGAAAAGAAGAGGATTATGAAATAAGTAAGCCTACGCCAAAAGGTGATTCTGATTATGAGGTAAGTAAACCTACTGAAAAAAACGACGACAATGATGATAGTGATTATGGAAACGAATCAAATAAATATGATAATAATGACAGTAATTACAACGATAGCGACTATGATGATGATTAATTTTAAAATTATTTCAGTAAGACCCCGTTTTTAAAAATTTTCATACGTATTCTATATTCAAAGGCAAAAAAGCCAAAACAATATAAGGAGAATAGATATGAAAACTAAAAAGATTTTAATGATGGTATTAGCAGTTGTAATGATGTTTAGCGTACTGACAGCTTGTGGCAAGAATGAGGACACTGCATTTGTCCAAGATGTATCAGCAGCAGGGGAACTTATAATCAGAGTGAATCCAGAAATTGCTATTGAATATAACGAAGAAGGATTAGTTACTGGCATTAAGGGATTGAATGAAGATGGGATTCAAATAGCAAATGAGTATGACAACTACATCGGAAGACATTGTAAGAGTGTAGTAAATGAATTGATTAGAAAAGTTCATAAAAATGGATATTTTGTAACTGATGTAGATGGTGAGTACAGAAATGTGACTATACAAATTGAGCCGGGATCTAAGATTCCACATGATAAATTTTTAGAAGAGATAGTGTATGACGTTCAAACCACAGTTAAAGAATTTGATATGGATTCTTCAGTGCTAGATATTAGTGATAGTGATTATGATGAGAGATATATTACTGAAAATGCTCCATCAAGATATATTACTAAGGAAAAAGCAGAGGAAATAGCTCTTGCACATGCAGGAGTAAAATTAGAAAATGCAGTATTCGACGATAGAGATTTTGACTTTAATAACAATAGACCTGTTTTTGAATTTGAGTTCATGAGTAATGGGATAGAGTATGAATATGAAATCGATGCTATTACAGGTAAAGTAATTAAGTTTGAAGCTGAATATGATGATACAAACTATGGTGATTCGCCATATGATGGTGTTTCAAGACCGACAGAACGAAAGAAAGAATTAATAGAGAAGAAAAAAGAGTATATCGAAGCAAAGAAAGATGCAGTCTCTAAACCTACCATAAAAAATGATTCCAATTATGGAAATTCACCATATGATGAAGACAGCGACTATGGTGACAGTGATTATGGAAATATTGCACCAGTTGCTCCAACACAAACCAACAATAATTCACAAGATAGTGACTATGATTCCGATTATGGCGAGTCAAACTATAGCGATTATGATGATAGTGATTACGGAGACAGCGACTATAAATAAGGATGATTTCTATGAAAATGCGACATGAATTCAAACATATAATAAATTTTCATGATTCGCTAGTATTGGAATCTAGATTAAGAAAAATACTAAAGGCTGACGCAAATTCTAACGCACACGGTGAATATCGTGTGCGAAGCCTTTATTTTGAAACGCCTAATGACAGAGCATTAATGGACAAGATAAATGGAGTAAATAGGAGAGAAAAGTTTAGAATTAGATATTATAATGATGATTTAAGCTTTATAAGACTCGAAAAAAAGGTAAAAATAAACGGGCTGTGTAACAAACAAAGTGAGTTGATGAGCAAAGATGAAGTTGAATCAATCCTTTTAGGTGAATATGATTTTTTACTACATAGCAATAAAAAGCTATTCAATGAGTTATATAGCAAGATGAACGGACAATTACTTAGACCTAAAGTAATCGTAGAATATATGAGAAAACCCTTTATATATCCTGTAGGAAATGTACGGATTACTATAGATTATGATATTAGAACTGGAATACATAATCTAGACTTTCTGAACACAGAATCTACTCTATTAAATGCAGCAGATGAATATGGAGTATTTGAAGTGAAATATGATGAATTCATACCAGAGTTTATAAAAAAATTGATACATTTAGATTTCAGACCGACATCTGCATACTCAAAATATGCAGTAGCTAGAAGATTGGATTGAGGAGGATAAAATGACTTTTAAAGATGTATTTAAATCGAGTTTTTTGGAAAATGTGAACAGTATTCCCATATTTGATATGGTTTTTGTACTCCTTCTTTCTTTTATGGTTGGAATGTTCATTTTCTGGGTCTATAAAAAGACTTACAGAGGAGTAATGTATTCATCTGGATTTGGTGCAGCACTGATATCATTGACTATGATTACTACGTTTGTAATTCTTGCAGTAACTAGTAATGTAGTTTTATCTCTAGGAATGGTTGGAGCACTGTCGCTAGTCAGATTTCGTACTGCAATCAAAGAGCCTATTGAAATAGCATTCCTTTTTTGGAGCATAGCTGTAGGTATTGTATTAGCAGCTGGATTGATTCCTCTTGCAGTGATAGGAAGTGGTTTAATAGGAATTGTGATGCTGGTTTTTGTAAACTGGAATTCTTATGATGATCCTTATATATTGATGATTATATGTGAAAATCAAGATATTGAAAAAACTGTGAATGATACGTTGAATACCAGTGTAAAGAAAATGATATTAAAGAGCAAAAGCGTTGCAGCGAATCAAATCGAACTCAATTATGAAGTAAGACTTTTAGACGACAATAGCGAGTTTATAAATGAAATCGCTGGAATAGAAGGCGTAATTAATACGATACTAGTTAGTTACAATGGAGATTATGTAGGATAGGATGATACTATGCTGAAAAATAAGTATATAGATATTATTTGCATCGGATTTATGATATTAGCAGTAATTTTAACTATTTTGTTTGTTAATGGTGACAAATTTGGTTTGGAAAAAGCAAGTTACAATCCGTCTTATGTAGATAAGATTTTTGATACAGAAGTAGTTCATAGTATCGATATTAAGATTTCGCAGTCTGATTGGCAGAATATGATTGATAATGCATTAGATGAAGAATATGTAAATTGTGATTTGGAAATAGATGGGGAGATATTTAGAAATATTGCTATTAGGGTTAAGGGAAATAATTCTAAGACTTTGACTCATAAATATGGGCATGAAAGATATAGTTTCAAAATAAAATTTGACCATTATTCTGATGGGAGGACATACTATGGTTTAGACAAATTATCACTAAATGCATCATTTCAAGACAATTCTTATCTAAAGGACTATATTACATACGATATGATGAATCATATGGGAGTTCCATCTCCACTTTCCAGTTATGTTTATATAACTGTAAATGGTGAAGATTGGGGATTGTATATTGGAATAGAAGAAATTGAAGATGCTTTCGTGAAAAGGGTTTATGGGAAGAATCATGGCAAATTGTATAAACCGGACTACAAGAACGTTAAGGATGAAAACGATGATGTAGCACTTATTTACACTGATGATGATTTTAATAGCTATGACAATATCTTTAGAAAAGCCAAGTTTGAGATTAATGATAGTGATAAAACTAGATTGATAAAGTCGTTGAAACAGCTAGATATTGGAGAGTCGTTAGAAGAAGCGGTAGATATTGATGAGGTGTTAAGGTACTTTGTCGTACAGACTTTTGTAGTGAATTTAGATAGTTATATTGGATATACGGGTCATAATTATTACTTATATGAGAAAGACGGCGTACTTCAAATGTTACCTTGGGACTATAATTTAGCATATGGAACATATCTACTAGGTATGCCAAATCCAATTAACGATTCAACATATTTTGTAAATTACCCTATAAACACTCCAGCACCAGGACATATTATGCTGAGAAGACCACTATTTCATAATATAATGAAAAATAAGGAATACTATAGGGAATACCATAGACTGTATTCAGAATTTGTGAATAGTTATTTTGAAAGTGGATACTTTGAAAACAAGATAGACGAAACTATAAAATTAATCAGTCCATACGTGGGAAAAGACCCTACTAAATTCTGCTCATTTGACGATTTTAAGCTAGGTTATGAAACTTTCAAGGAATTCTGTGTCTTAAGATTCAAAAGCGTTTCAGGGCAATTAGACGGTCAAATTCCATCTACAATAAAAGGACAGAAGATGGATAATAGCAATTTAATAGATGCTTCTCATATTTGGATTCCCAATTTAGGAGAAATAGATGATTTAAAATAGCTGATACTGAAATTTGGTGTCAGCTTTATTTATTATTTAACTATTCTTGACTTTCTTCTGGAATATAAGTATATTAGAAAGAGCTAATATACTTAGGAGGAAATAAATGAAGAAGACAGCAATAGTAGGTAGTAATTGTGTTTCGTGTGGAAATTGCGTGAATGCTTGCCCAATAGGTGCAGTTTATATACATAAGGGAATCACTGCAGTAGTTACTGATAAATGTATAGGTTGTGGAAAATGTGAAAAGGCATGTCCTGCTGGAATTATAGAAATTGTAAAAAGAGAGGACATGGCGATATGAAAAAGACAAAAAATTGGTATGATTATCTGTGGATAGCTTCTGCATTATATTTGATATTGGGACTTTTTAATATATTATTTGCTTGGTTAGGCATGATTTGCTTCATAACACCGCTTATAATTGCTATAGTTAAAGGAAATAAAGCGTATTGCAATAAATACTGTGGAAGAGGAAAGTTATTTCAGTTAATAGGTGGAAATTTTGGACTTTCTAGAAAGAAAAACCCACCTAAGTTTTTAAGTAGTAAGTGGTTTAGATACGGATTTTTAACATTTTTTATGACTATGTTCATGCTTATGATCTATAATACTTATCTAGTGTTTTCCGGAATGAATTTGTCTGAAACGGTTACTCTTTTATGGACGTTTAAACTACCTTGGAACTGGACTAATACTTCAATAGTATCGCCTTGGATAGCACAGTTTGCATTTGGGCTATACAGCATTATGTTAACGTCTACTATTCTTGGATTTGCTACTATGATACTTTTCAAACCTCGTTCATGGTGTGTATATTGTCCAATGGGAACTATGACTCAGGGAATTTGCCAGTTAAAAGATAGGGAAAAAACTACGGAAAGACCACTTGTAGAGGAGTTTTAAATGGAAGAAAGAGCAAAAACAGTAGCAGACTTATTGAAAGTTCTGTCCAATGAAAACAGATTGATGATACTGTGTTCATTGATAAAAAATCCAATGACAGTGAGTGAGTTACAGTTGATGGTTCCGAAAATCTCACAATCAGCATTGTCACAACATTTAAATTTACTAAAAGCACATGGAATCTTGAGAAGTGATAAAAATGGATTGAATGTAACGTATTCAATTGTAGATGATAGGGTAAGAGAAACTATAGAAGTGTTAAATAAAAATTACTGTGATGGAGAATTACTATAATAAAACCGTAAGACATATGAATGTCTTACGGTTTTATATTCTTATATTAAATCTTCTGGAGATATGTTGAACAGTTTTGCTAAGGCAATTAAATTACTGGTACTTGGATTAGAAGTTCCGTTTTCCCATTTGGATACAGCTTGTCGACTAATCTCCAATGACTCAGCAACAAATTCTTGGGACATATTATTGGAAATACGGTATTCTCTGATTTTCTCCCCAAGTGTTTTATTTGATGCATCTCCATCTCTAGTATTATTAGATTTTAGATACTTTAAAAGCGTCCTGATTACTAGAAATACTAAAAATATAAACACTGCTGATAATAATAATAATAACACTAGCTTTTTCATTTATATAAACTCCTTTATAACTATTATACTAGCATAATTATGAATAATCAGCTATCAACTATATGTCAACTTTTGGTTGCATTCCAGTTGCCAACACATAAATCAATATCTAATCCTAAAAGTCTTAGGTGCAAATTTGTAAACTAATATACTGGCAAGAATCGAATATATTATACAAAAAGCTATTGTGAGCATCCCAAATTCAAAAGTAGAAACCTTGATTTTGGATAAAAAGTAAGTAAGAAAGTAAGTTCCTGATGTCACAATACTATAGGTAAAACTCTTAATTTCAGTATTTGCATTATATGGTTGTAATAGGTAATAGCAAGTCAAATAGTGTACTGAGAAAAACACGCTTATTGCAATGATTGTTATGAACAGAATAAAGTAGTTAATATAATTATCAGTACCTCCTGACAAATAGAGTATAACAGAAAGACCTGTTCCAATTACAAATGCTGGAAGCAGATTGACCTTTATTATTTCTCTAAGCCTAATAGAAAACAGTTGTAGTATCGCTTTAGGATCTTTATAGAAAGAATAGGTAAGCATGCTGTGGTCACAGTTTATAAATAATGCTTCTGTGAACTGGGTTCCTCTATTTAAAAAATACATTATGAATATAAAAGATGGAAGAATGGTGATTATTCCACTATTGATCTCTAATCTAGATGTATCGTCTATAATCAACACAATTATTATTATTAATATAACTATTAAACTTATGAATGTCGTGTATATAGCAGGTTTCCACAACACTTTTTTGTGCCTTAGTATAAAGATTTCATTAAAGTATTCAAATCCATGCTTATTGCTAGTTATACTTGAGTCTGCACTAATTTTTTTATGCGCTTCTGAAACTGTAATTTCTGTATAATCAGTCATTTGATTATTAGATTGAAAAAGCAATTGTTGATACATATCTCTATAAGCATTGAATTTTGCAATATAGAACATTGCGTAAATACTTATTAGAATAGTTAGTATTGCTATTGCTAAAAGAAATTTTATAGGTATCAACACATTTAAAATGGGTAGTCCGTATGCAAACACAAAAAGTGTTATCCAAAATGGCCATGCAAACTTAGCTGGTAAATTCTCGTTAGTATATATTTTAGTTTTAGCATATCTAAGGAGAATGAGCCATGCTACAATTACTTTTGCAGATACGATAAATACTGTAATTAAAATTGGTACCCATAATGGTAAGGAATATGAGCCAAGTCCAATGAAAATCAGCGGTAGAAATCCTATGAATACCTTTAACATTGAATAAATGTAATTTGATAGAGTATATGATTTAGCATCCATTCGCATTATGAACATTGCATAATATTTATCCTTAGTAGGGCTGAACATATAGGTGTTAATGGTGGCGCCCATAATTGTAAGGAAAAATAGTATGTGGAGATTTACATTTAGCTCTCCAATATCTTTGAAAAAGAAACTTGGCAAAGTAATCATTAAAATCAAATACAGAATCTTTCCTAAGAAAATTGAAATCAGCTCCCAAATGACACTTATAGTCTGTGAAAAATATTTAAGTCCTCTGGAACTATATAGATTTTAGGGAAGTATATTTTTTAGTAATGGCACTTGTTTAAGTGAATAGATAACAGAATTTACTCTATAAGAATTTTTAAGAGATGCAGAGATTAGAAAATCTTTAAGCATAATTTTCCTCCTTCAAAGCACTAATTATCTTATCTTTAAATTCTGAGTTGCCTAAGTCGGATTTGCTGATCACATCTAAAGTACCATGGCTTAAAATTACTATTTCATCACATAAATCCAATGCAAGTTCCATTATATGCGTTGAAAAGATGATTACTTTATCAGATTTAATTTTTTTTAGCAATTCTTTCATTTCCTCTGCAACGACTACATCTAAGGATGTAAGTGGTTCATCTAATAGTAATACATTAGGCTGAACGATTATATTCACGATCATCTGCATTTTATTCTTCATACCATGAGAGTAGTCTTTTAAGAGTTTATCCCTGTCAGAAAATTCTATATTGACCATTTCAAAGTATTCATCAACATTCAGTAAATTTGGAATGTGTTTTTCGTTAATTTCAATAAAGAACTTTAAAAACTCCCTACCAGTTAAAAATTCTGGTACAGTTGGAGTTGATAGGACATAGCTTAAATCATTTGGAACGGTTAAACGCTTTTCGCCATTGTTCTCAATATAAAACTCTCCACTATCAGATTTTATGTCTTTATTTACACAATTGAAAAGTGTAGTTTTACCTGCACCATTACGACCTAAAAGTCCGTATATTTTTCCGCTTTCAAAAGAAAAGCTTATATTGTTAAGTACATTTTTATCTTCGAAGTTCTTCGAAAGATTCTCTATTATAAATTTCATATGTATCCTTTCGTAGTAAAATTGGCTGATTGATTAGCTAATTATATATCTTTGTGAAAATTAGCACAAGTATTTTGCGCAAAAAAATTCGAACCACCGCGAAGCTGAGCTTCGAGACAATTCGAATTATAGTGGTGCGGGAAAGAGGA
>JAAYFG010000138.1 GCA_012728335.1 Tissierellia bacterium
GTCCTCTAACAGGTCTAGTATCACCTACTGAAAATGGTGGGAAGTTGTAATGATGTATATATCTCTTAGAATCTTCTTCGCCTAAGTCATCAATGACTTGAACATCGCTCATTGAACCTAGTGTCAATAATGTCATTACTTGAGTTTGTCCTCTTGTAAACAGACCTGAACCATGAGTTCTAGGAAGTAGTCCAACTTCTGAAGTGATCTTTCTAACTTCATCAAAAGCTCTTCCATCTGGTCTAATTTTATCGTATAGAACTTGTCTTCTAAACTCTTTAGAAACTATATTATCAATTATTTGTGCAATATCAGATTTATTATCTGGATATATTTCAGCAAAATGCTCTTTGATTTCAGCTACTGCTTCATCAGAAAGTTTTTGTCTAACCATCTTATCAGCATTATTCATTGCGTCAAGAATAAGTTTAGAACCAAAAGCCTCTACTTCTGATGCTAAGTCTGCTTCAATTTCGTGTACAACGACTTCTTGTTTTTCTTTTCCTACTTCTTCTTGAATAGTCTTAATGAAAGCACATATTTTTTTAATCTCTTCGTGACCAAACATTATAGCGCCTAACATTTCACTTTCAGATACAAATTCTGCTCCAGCTTCAACCATCATAATTGCTTCTTCAGTTCCTGCAACTGTTAAGTTGATAGTAGATTTTTCTCTTTGTTCTGAAGTAGGATTTAATACGTATTCGCCATCGATAAAACCAACATTTACTGAACCAGTAGGTCCATTAAAAGGTATATCTGATATAGAAAGTGCAATCGAAGAACCTATCATTGCTATAATTTCTGGCAATGTAGTTGGGTCTACAGATAAAGCTGTCGCAATAATTTGAACATCATTTCTATATCCTTCTGGGAATAACGGTCTTAAAGGTCTGTCAATAAGTCTTGAGTTTAAAACTGACTTATCACTTGGACGACCTTCTCTTTTTATGAATCCACCAGGAATTTTACCTACTGAATATGATTTTTCTACATAGTCAACACTAAGTGGGAAAAAGTCAATTCCTTCTCTTGGTTTAGCAGATGCAGTAGCAGTAACTAGTATTACGGTTTCACCATAGGTTACTAGACACGCTCCCCCAGCTTGTTCAGCTACTTTTCCAATTGAAACAGTAAGAGGAACTCCTCCGAAGTCATAATGGAATAATTTTTCCATAACATCCTCCTCTTTATATAATTAAAGAGCGGGAAAACCCGCTCTTAGCCTCTGATTCCTAATTTACTAATCAATTCACGGTATCCTTCGATATCTTTTGATTGTAAATATCTCAACAGACCTCTTCTTTTACCTACCATTTTAAGTAGACCTCTTCTTGAGTGATGGTCGTGTTTATGAATTTTTAAATGTTCTGTTAGTTCTTTAATTCTAAAAGTAAGAATTGCTATTTGAACTTCTGTAGAACCTGTGTCATTTTCGCTTGTTTTGTATTCGTTAATAATTTGTTGTTTTGTTGCCTTATCCATTTCTTCATTCCTCCAAAATTTTTTATTAGCTAATAACCTAGTGTATCGCTGAGGTACGATATACGAAGTAATCAGTCCTTAATCATATTATCATAAAACTCTATAAATGTAAATTAAATTAGTGATTTAGCAGTGTTAATATTGTAAAATTACATATTGTGCATATATAACTAATGATTTTCATTAATCATTTTCATATAAACGTCGTATCACTGATTATATCAATTGTCTGTAATAAATAAACACTAAATTCTTTTCACAAGTAAAGCATGATTGAAATTCATTTCTAATTCATCAATATAAAAACTCAAAAGTTCTTTATATCTAAATGAAGTTGCAATAACTCCAATTAAATCAACTCTAGTATTTAAGTATGATTCCAAAAACAAATACAGTTGTTGCCCTATTTTCCGTTTTCTATATGGCTTTGCTACATATAATTCATCGAGTTCAAATGATTTCTCTCCGATTTTATTGTATGATGTAGCTTCTTTTAATGTGTTTATTTCTCCTAAAGCATATGCAACTATTTCATCACCAATAATCGCCACAAATAATTCTTTTTCAATAAAGTAGTTCTTACTATTTGTACTATATGAAGGACTACATTTTTCTGCTTCCCATTCATTTGACAGTAGAACTAATTGTTCTAGATACTTTTCATTATGACAATTTAATGATTCTTTACTAATTTCAATCTTTTTGTATTCAATGTCCATATTTTGACCTCTTTAATGCTATGTTCAAGTTTAATAAGCATATACTATATTAACAACTAAAATCATTATTTCATTTCAATTAGCGATTTTGCATCATCTATATCATTAAAAACTTGTTCTTTTAATTCTTCAATACTATCAAACTTAACCATCTCTCTTAATTTGGTTATAAAGCCTATTTTTATAGTCATTCCATATATATCCTCATTGAAGTCCATAATATGTGTTTCTATTTTAAATGTCTTTTCATTGAAAGTGATATTTTGCCCTACACTGGTAACTCCATATTTTTCTTGCCCATCAACAGTGACTCTAGTCAAATAAACTCCTGTAGCCGGAAGTACATAATCGCATAGAATGTCTAAATTAGCAGTTGGAAACCCATGTTTAGAACCTAGATGTTTACCTGGAACTACTTTTCCTAATATAGTATATTCCCTAGTAAGTAATTCATTAGCGTTTTTGAAATCGCCACTTGAAATCATTTTCTTGATTAAGCTAGACGATACCAATTGACCATTATCATATACTGGATCTATGATAAATAAGTTAAGATCATTAGTACTAGCAAAGGATTTTAAAGAATCAGTATTCCCTTCTGCCCCCTTACCATATCTATAATCGTATCCAATGATTATCCCTTTTACTTTTAACCTATCCATAAGAAAAGATTGAATAAATTCATCACTAGGAGTATTCATAAAGTATTCATCAAACTTAACTAAATAGACTATATCTATTCCAAAATCTTCCATTATGGCAACTTTTTGATCAGTATTCATAAGAGTGTTATTTCGAGTATGATTAAAATCAGTCTTGAAATTGTTCTTAAATAGCAGAACAGATGATTTTGTATTGTTATTTTTAGCTTCAGTGACAACTTTTTTCAATAACGCTTGATGTGCAATATGAATACCATCAAAATTACCTAGTGTTATATATGATTGTTCACTTACTAATTCATTTTTATCTAAGTCTATAACTTTCATATTAGCCTCATCACAATAATAATTTTTTTATCTTCGCCTTACATCCTATTTCAGACTTATCAAAGATAGTTCCTATGCCGATGAACTCTCCTCTACAATAAAATAATGAGTTAATATCTGTATTATAGGAGTTGAATCCCTCTTTAAGTATTATAGTCATTCCATTGGTTATTCGAGTGTACTCACTATGAGGAATATCAATTCTTTGAAAGCTTTTAAGTGCCTCGTCAATAGGAATTAGATTTGCTAGCACTAATTCTTTGGTAGATAGCTGCTCTAAAGTCAGTGCATTTTCTATTTCAAAATCGCCACATTTTATTCTCCTAAGAGAAGTCATATTGGCATATGAAGAAAGTTTTTCTCCAATATCATTAATTAATGAGCGAATGTATGTTCCTGACGAACAGTGAACATATATTCGACACGTTTGTTCTTTTTCATTAAACTCAATTAAGTCTAATTTTGAAATATTTACATCTCGCAATTCTCGTTCTATTTCAATTCCTTTTCTTGCCAGTTCATACAACTTAACTCCTGAAACTTTTATTGCCGAAAACATTGGAGGTAATTGCTTAATATCACCTGTAAACAACGGTAAAATACTTCTCAGTTCTTCTTCTGAAATCCTTTTAGAAGAAGTAGCTACTATTTCACCTGAGGAGTCGTAAGTATCTGTTTTAGAGCCAAATACCATATCAGCAATATACACTTTGTCATCAGCTTGTAAGTACTCAACAATTTTAGTTGCCTTTCCAATACAAATAGGTAAGGCACCAGTAGCCATCGGATCTAAGGTGCCTGTATGTCCTATTTTCTTTATTCTGGTAACTCCCCTTAACTTTGCTACAACGTCATGGGAAGTCCAATCCATATCTTTATCTATTAGTATTACACCATTCATTTTATAATCCCTTGTCTATCTCATCTAATACCGTTTGAATAGCAATATCTATGTCTGTTTCAATCACATTGAATCCGGCAGCTTGTTTATGCCCCCCACCATTTAATCCACTCGCTATAATAGAAACATCTATATCGCCTTTACTTCTAAAACTACCCTTAAATTTAGTAGGTTCTTCTTTTAATATAAAAGCAATTTCAACACCTTTAATATCTCTTACTAATTCTACTAATCCTTCGATATCAGATTTTTTCGCACCGAATTCCTCAAAATCTTCTTTTAGTAAATATGTGTATGCTACACTATTTGAAAAAGCAAACTTAATACGTGCTACTGCTCTTTGGAATAGTTCTATTTTTGCATAGGTATTATTTTGATATAATTCTGAGTTTATTTTCTCTGTATCTATACCATACTCTAATAAATTTGCAGCAATCCTATGAGTTTTAGGTGTCGTTGAACTATATTTAAAGCTACCAGTATCAGTATTTATTGCAGTGTAAAGACAGGTTGCAATATCAGCATCCATAGGTAAATCTGTGTTTGTTATTAATTCGTATACTAGTTCTCCTGTTGCTGATGCCTTAGAATCTACTAAATTCAATCCACCAAATAAAGTATTAGTTTTATGGTGATCTATATTTATTACAAATTTAGCGTCATTAAAAAACTTAATGCCACTTCCTAATCTACCTTCATCAGAACAGTCTACACAGATTAATAGATCTAACACTTCATCGTAATCTCTATTAATTCTATCTAATCCTGGCAAAAATTTAAGAAAATCAGGGATACCGTCCACACTAAGACTTTCAACTTCTTTTCCATATTTTCTTAAAGAATTTGAAAGTCCTAATAGTGAGCCTAAATTATCCCCATCTGGATTAATATGAGAAATAATCCCTATTTTTTCTGATTCATTGATTTTTGCTATGATTTCATTAAATATCTTATTCATCTTTATCGTTTAAAGAATCAATAATTTCATATAGCTTCATTGAGTCTTCAATTGAAGTATCACTAATAAATTCAAGTTCTGGCATAATTCTTAAGTCTATTGCTTTAGCAATTTCTTTCTTTATGAAGCCTTTAGCGCTATTTAGCCCTTTTATAGTTTCATTTCTTGATTCTTCATCTCCTAAAGTCGAAACATATACTTTTGCAACAGATCCATCATTGGATACAACAACACTAGTAATGCTCGCCATTTGGTCAACACGTGGGTCTTTTAAGCCAGTAATCAAAAGACCAGAAATAACTTTTTTAATCTCTTCACTTATTCTACCAACTCTTTTATTTTGCATTATCTTTCCACCTCTGCCATGATATAGGATTCTAATATGTCTCCTATTTTTATATCATTAAAGTCTTCAATTCCCATACCACCTTCGTATCCTGAATTTACTTCTTTAACGTCGTCTTTAAATCTCTTAAGTGAGGATATGTCTCCGTCATAGATAACTATATCATCTCTAAGAACTTTTATCTTACCATTTCTAACTATTTTACCACTAGTGACATATACACCAGCTATGGTATTTCCATTAGGAAGTCTAAATGTTTCTCTAACTTCAGCTCTACCTAAATCTTGTTCTACATATTCAGGTGCGTGCATTCCCTTAACTGCTGCTTCTATATCATTAATTGCATCATAGATTATTCTGTAAGTTCTAACATCTACCTCTTCTGATTTTGAAAGTTCCAATGCATTATTATTAGGTCTAACATTAAAACCAATAATTAGTGCATTTGATGCAGAAGCCAAGTTAACATCACTTTCCGATATTCCACCTACGCCTGAGTGTACGATATTTATCTTAACATCATCAGTGTTTAATTTTAATAGCGATTGGCTAAGAGCTTCTATTGAACCGTGAACATCTGCTTTTATAAGAATATTAAGGTCTTTTACTTCACCTTCTTTAATTCTTTCAAACAAGTCGTCTAATGATACTTTGTAGCTACTCTTTAATTGGGTTTCTCTCAATTGTTCTCTATGTTTTTCAGAGAATTCTCTTGCTTCTTTTTCATCGTCAAAAGCATAAATAGTATCACCAGCATTTGGAACTTCTGACAGACCTTGGATTTCAACTGGAACTGATGGACCAGCTTTTTTGATTTCCTTGCCTTTATCGTCTACCATGCTTCTGATTCTACCACTTGAAGTTCCTGATGCAAGTGCATCTCCTGATCTTAGAGTACCATTTTGAACTAGTACTGTTGCAAGAGGTCCTTTACCTTTATCAAGTTTAGAGTCTATTACAGTACCAATAGCTTTTCTATTAGGATTAGCTTTTAGTTCAAGTATTTCTGAAACTAGTATAACCATATCCAATAGTTCATCAATACCTTGATTAGCCTTTGCAGATACATTAGCAGTAATAGTGTCTCCACCCCAGTCTTCTGGAATAAGACCATTTTCAACTAATTCTTGTTTTACTCTATCTGGATTTGCTTCTGGTTTATCCATTTTATTAATTGCAACAATTATAGGTACATCCGCTGCTTTAGCATGGGAAATAGCTTCAATAGTTTGAGGCATTACACCGTCGTCTGCAGCTACAACAAGTATTGCAATATCCGTAGCTTGTGCTCCTCTAAGTCTCATTTTAGTAAAAGCTTCGTGACCTGGAGTATCTAAGAAAGTAATTTTCTTATCATGGGCATTAACCATATATGCTCCTATGTGTTGAGTGATTCCACCTGCTTCTCCAGCTGTAACTCTAGTGCTTTTTATTGCGTCTAGAAGAGAAGTTTTACCATGGTCAACGTGACCCATTACAGTTACTACTGGAGGTCTAGTTTGTAGGTTTTTGTCATCATCTTCAAAGTTTAAGTCAAATTGTTCTTCAATTGAAGCTTCTTCTTCTGGTTCTTTTATTTCGATTTCTCTACCTAATTCATCAGCAAGAAGAATTACAATGTCTTCGTCTAATGATTCGTTTTGAGTAACCATTGCACCTAAACCTATTAATTTTGTCATAACTTGGTTTAGCGGAATGTTTAATTGTTCTGAAAACTCTTTTACAGTAATAGGTAGTGAGATTTCAGCTGCTTCATTCATTTTTTCAGCTTCAGCTTCAGCTTTTCTTTCTTTTTTAAGCTGAGTCTTAGTCTTCCTCATAGGTTTGTTTTTCTTTTTCTTACCTTGTCTATCTTGATTGTTTTGGAATTTATCCTTATTATCAAATTTCTTCTTTTTAGACTTGTTATCAAATTTGTTATCTGATTCTGACTTATTGTCTTTTTTCTCAAATTTATCAGATTTATTGTCTGGTCTGCTCTTCTTTGCCGGAGCTTCTTTTTGAACTTTAGTTTGTTCATTTTGTACTTTTGAAACAGTTTCTTGTTTTTTATCCACAGGCGTCTTTTTTTCCTCTACTTTTTCTTTTTTTGGTACTTCTTTTTTTGCAGTCATTTTTTCTACTGGTTTTTTCTCAGAAACTTTTTTAACTGGTGCTGCTTTTTTACTAAAAGCATCTCTAACAGTCTTTATTGCTTCTGAATCAATAGTACTCATATGATTACTAACCGATAAGTTTAATTCTCTCATCTTGTCAATAATCTCTTTGCTCGGTTTCTTAAGCTCTTTCGCTAGTTCATGAACTCTCATTTTCATAAAACTATACACCTCCATAAATAAGGCAATTATTTATGAGATTCAATAGTATCTTTTAGGGACTCTTTGATTTCATCAGAAATCTTCATTTCAAATGCTCTTTCAAAAGCTTTAGATTTAATAGCTTTTTCTAGACAATCAACATTATCACATAGATATGCTCCTCTCCCATTTGCTTTTCCCTCGTAGTCAACAAAAACTTCATTCTCTTTATTTTTAACTACTCTAATCAAATCTCGTTTATTTTTACCTTCTCCACATCCTACACACTTACGTACAGGAATTTTCTTCGTTTTCATCATACACCTTCCAAATATTAAATGTTATATAAGATAACTATAAATTACTTTTAACACTTTGCTATTATTCTTCTACTGTGTCTTCCACTACATCGTCTGATACTGTATCTTCAGACTCTTCTTCTTCATACATACCCATTGATTTAAGAAATTCTTCATCAACGATGTCTTCCTCGAAGCCATTTTCTCTATTCAACATATTATTTAATACTTCTTGTTCTTCTTCAGATAGATTTTCAAAGTATTCATCAAATTGGCTCTCAGACTTTATATCAATTTTCCAATTAGTTAATTTTGCTGCAAGTCTTGCATTTTGTCCTTCCTTACCAATTGCAAGTGAAAGTTGATAATCAGGTACAATTACTAATGCTGATTTTTCTTTTTCATTTACTATGACGTCAACAACTTTAGACGGACTAAGTGCATTTGCAATGAAAGTACTTATGGTTTTGTTCCAAACTACTATATCTATCTTCTCGTCATTTAATTCATCTACTATAGCCTTTACTCTGCTACCATTTAGACCTACGCAAGCTCCTAATGGGTCAACTTCAGGATCTCTTGAAAATACTGCAATTTTCGATCTAGAACCTGCTTCACGAGCAATTGAAAATATTTCAACTATTCCATCATTAATTTCAGGTACTTCCAGTTCAAATAATCTTTTAATAAGTCCTGGGTGTGATCTAGATAGTACTATTTGCGGTCCTTTAGTAGTTTTCTTAACTTCTAATAGGAACAATTTAAGTCTATCACCTTGCTTATAGTTTTCAGTACTAACTTGTTCTGAAGGTGGCAATATAGCTTCTGTTTTTCCTAAGTCAATATACACATTATTCATATTAACTCTTTGAATTTGTCCGTTTATGATCTCATTTTCTCTGTCTATAAAATCATAATAAATCACATCTCTCTCAGCATCTTTAATTCTTTGAATAACTACTTGTTTAGCTGTTTGAGCTGCAATTCTACCAAACTTTTCTGGAGCTATTTCATTTCTTACAACTTCTCCAACTTCATATTTGCCATCAATTACTTTAGCTTCTTCAAGTGATATTTCCACTTGATCATCTTCTACTTCATCAACTACAGTTCTTTCAGTATAAAGTTTAATACCACCAGTTTCTTTGTTTATGATAACTACTACATTTTGTGAAGTTCCGTAGTTCTTTTTGTAACTTGATATCAAAGCTGATTCTAATGCTTCGAAAATTATGTCTTTTGAAACGCCTTTGTTCTTTTCAATTTCTGAAAGAGCACTTATAAAATCTTGGTTCATGAAAATAATTCCCCCTAAAATTCAATATATTGTTTCATCAATGCTATGGAAGAAATCTCAAAAGTCTGTTTATTACCTTCAACATCTAAAACAATATTATCACTATCATATTCTGCTAGTAAACCTTTGTATAATCTAGCACCATTTTCTTCTTTGTATAATTTAACTTCCACTTTTTTACCAAGATTCCTTCTGTAGTCATCTTGAGTTTTCAGTGGTCTATCCAGTCCAGGAGATGAAACTTCTAAATAATAAGCTTCTTCTATTAGATTGTCATCATCTAATCTCTCACCTAGACCTCGACTTATATCAGTACAGTCATCCAATGTGACCCCACCGTCTTTATAAATATAAGCTATGATGTGCATACCATCTTTTGCTTTTTTTATCTGTAACTCTACTAATTCCATATGATTAGCTTCTAATAATGGTGTAATCGTATTAGTAATATAGACATATAGTTCTTTTTTATTCATAATAAACACCTCTTCACTAAAAAATTGAGAGTGGGAATTCCCACTCTCGGCTGCACAATATTTTCTTTATATATAATATCACAAAAATGTTAATAAATCAATCAAAACCGAAGAAACTCAATTGATTTGTATCTGGTAGATCAAAGAAGCATTCATTTTCTTTTAAAAGCTCCACTACAGTCTTAGAAGCCTTTGTTCTCTTTGCAAAGTCTTCTATGGAAATGAATGGTCCATTTTCCCTTTCTTCAACGATATTATTCGCCACACTTTCACCAAGTCCTGTCAATGCTCTAAGTGGTGGAAGTATTTTATTATCAACGATTTTAAACATTTTAGCATCAGAGTTATATAAATCTATATCAGTAAACTCATAACCTCTAGAATACATTTCTAGAGCCACTTCCCAAATAGTGTAAATCGCTTTTTCTTTTGGAGTGAAGTAGTTCCACTCTCTATTAATCGCATACATTTCATCCATTTTTAGTTTTAGATTATTCATTCCGCTTAATATGGTTTGTCCATCAAAGTCTAAAATCTTAGTAGTAAAATAAGTTGCATAAAATGCCAATGGATGAAAAACTTTGTAGTAAGCAATTCTAAAAGAAAGCATTACATAAGCTGCAGCATGTGCTTTAGGAAACATGTACTGAATTTTTTTACAAGATTCTGCATACCATGGCGGTAAATCTAGAGTACTCATAAGTTTTTCTTGTTCGTCAGTAAGTCCCTTACCTTTTCTTACAGCTTCCATTATGGTAAATGCTGTTTTATTTTCTGCACCAGCACTTATAAGGTCATTCATAATATCTTCTCTAGTAGAAATTATGTCTTTAAGAGTTGCTTCTCCACTTTTAACTAAGTCTTGGGCATTTGATATCCATACGTCTGTCCCATGTGAAAGACCACTTATTCGTACTAACTCTGCAAATGAAGAAGGTTTAGTTTCAAGTAACATCTGTCTTACGAATCCAGTGCCAAATTCTGGTATACCAAGTGTACCTATATCTAATTTCATTATATCTTGATTTATATTTAAAGCATCTACTCCGGAGAAGATAGACATAGTAGTTTCTTCATTTAAAGGTATAATGCTAGAATCAGTATCAGTAAAAGTTTCAAGCATTTTTATCATACTCGGTCCATCGTGACCTAGGATATCTAATTTTAAAATTCTACCACTGATGGAACGATAGTCAAAATGTGTGGTTATTACTCCCGATTCTCTATCATCCGCTGGATATTGTATAGGTGTGAAATCATGGATGTCTTTATGCTTAGGACATATCATAATACCTCCTGGATGCTGTCCAGAAGTCCTTTTAATTCCCTCACAGCCCTTTGCTAACCTATCTATCTCAAGAGGCGTTGCAAACTGTTCTGTTTCTTCGAAGTACTTCTTCACAAATCCGTATGCAGTTTTATTTGCAATAGTTCCTATAGTTCCCGCTCTAAATACATATCCTTCACCAAAAAGCTCTTCGACATATTTATGCGCCTTACTTTGATATTCACCTGCAAAGTTCAAATCTATATCAGGTTCTTTATCACCGTCAAATCCTAAGAAAACTTCAAATGGTATATCATGACCATCTTTTGCAAGCATTTCTCCACAATCAGGGCAAATTTTGTCCGGTAAATCAACTCCTGAAAATACGTTCATCTCAATTTTATCTACAAATTCCGAATAGGAGCATTTTGGACATCTATAGTGAGGTGGCAATGGATTCACTTCTGTTATACCACTCATTGTCGCAACGAAAGAAGAGCCAACAGATCCTCTTGAACCTACAATATATCCATCATCATTAGATTTTTTAACCAGTTTTTGTGAAATTATATATAAAACTGAATATCCATGTTTGATTATGGAATTCAATTCAGTATTCAATCTATTTTCAACAATTTCAGGTAATACTTCACCATATAATTCATGAGCTTTTGCAAAAGTCATTTCTTTCAAGTCTTTTTCTGAATTTGCAATTTCAGGTGGGAAAGTCTCATTAGGTATAGGGATTATTTCTTCGAACATATCTGCTATTTTATTGGTGTTTTCTATAACTACTTCCCTAGCTACAGAATCTCCTAAGTAACTAAACTCATCTAGCATCTCTTGTGTCGTTCTAAAGAAAAGTGGTGGCTGATCTTCTGCATCTCTAAAACCTTGTCCAAACATTAAAATCTTTCTGTATACTTCATCTTTAGGTTCAAGGAAATGTACATCTCCTGTAGCAACTACAAGTTTATTGTGTTTTTTACCTAATTCATATATTCTTCTATTAATGTTTTGAAGTCCTTTTTCCCCATTAACCATGCCATTTTTAGTTAAGAACATATTATTTCCCAATGGCTGTATTTCCAGATAGTCATAGTATTCAACTATCTTATCTATTTCTCTCGGACTTTTTGCACCGGTTATCGCTTTGTATAGTTCTCCTGCTTCACAAGCCGTTCCTATAAGTAATCCTTCTCTATACTTATTTATTAATGATTTAGGTATTCTTGGTTTTTTATAGAAATACTTTAAGTGAGAAGCACTTATTAGCTTATATAGATTTTTAAGTCCCACATAGTTCTTAGCATAAATTATTATGTGGAATGATTCGCCTTTTATACTATCTCTGTTTAGAGATGAATTTAACTCATTGAGACTAAATTCATACTTTTCAATAGATTGATCTAACATCTTTAAAAATATTTCTGCAGTTGCTTCAGCATCATGGACTGCTCTATGGGCATTTTCCAAGCTAACTCCTAAGTTTTTTGCAATAGTTCCTAGTTTGTGATTCTTGAATTGAGTAAATAGACTTCTACTAAACTCTAAAGTATCAATAACTGGGTTGTTAAGTTCCAATCCATTTCTTCTAAAGTTTTCTCTCATAAATCCCATATCAAAGCTTGCATTATGTGCTACTAAAACACTGTCTTTGATGAATTCAGCGAAACCTGGCAATAATTGGTCTATAGTGGGACAATTAGCTACAAGTGCTTGACTTATTCCAGTAAGTTGAACTACTTTCAACGGTATTTCTTTCTCTGGATTTATCAACTCATTGTATCTGTCGACAATTTTTCCGTTTTCTATTCTTACTGCACCAATTTCTGTGATCCTATCATTAATAGGTGAAAAACCAGTAGTCTCCACGTCAAAAACTACGAATGAAGAATACTCAATGTCATCAACGAAATTACTAGCGATACCTTTAGTATCATCGATGATATACCCTTCAACTCCATACAACATTTTAACGCCATATTTTTTAGCTGCATCCATTGCTTCTGGAAAACCTTGAACAACACCATGATCAGTTATACCTATTGCTTTATGTCCCCACTTTGATGCTCTTTTTACGTATTCATCAATATTGTTAATACCATCCATGGAGCTCATTTTTGTATGTAAATGTAATTCAACTCTTTTTTCTAAAGCATTATCTTGCTTTATTTCTTTTTCTACAACTTCTACATCACTAATCTTCTTAACTTGCAATGTATCTATCTTAGAAAATCTATCGAATGTCATTTCACCATTGATTTTTAATGTGTTGCCTACTTTTATTATTTCATCAATATCTGCTTCATCTTCTTTATTATAAAACATTTTAGCTATTCCAGATCCATCGTAGTCAGTAATTCCAAAAGAACATATAACTCCTATACCATTACTCTTACCATCATATGATTTTCTAGTGAATTCTTTTTTATCAACTTTGAAAACTTCCCCAACTACAGTCACATATTGAATTTCAGTAGTCAATTTATTAATTGGCATACTGATATATTCTTTTTTAGCCTTTCGTATTTTTGCCCAATCTTTCTTTCCATTACCATCATTTTTAGTAGAAGTGCTTGCCTTAGGCTTTTGATTGCTACAACTAATTGCATTTTTCTTAGCAAACTCAACTTCTTCTTTTAATATTTCTTCTATAAACTCCTCTTTAGGACAATTACAATCTTCACTTTCAGTCTCTGCAAGTTTAAAGCTGAATTTAAACGGACTAAAATCTTGATTAAGTCTATTGATTAATTCAGCACTACTCATAATCAGTCTATAGCTGATATCATTAGGCACAAAAATAAAAATAGAAGACCCTGTTTCTTCTACTTCAATATTACAACTATCTATCCAAGCTATGCTAGAAGGGAAAACTTTTAGTAAATCAGTTTTAATTTCATCTATACTTGGAACTTTAATTTTGTCACATGAATCTATGTTTATCTCAAACTTCATACTGCCAAACTTAGATTGAAATTCTTTAATTAGCTCCATAATAAAATCATCGTTGGGAGCATCTCCAATTAAATGCACCCTAACGATTTGATTTGCTTTAAATACCTTTATGCTTTCAACATAAATATCTTCTATTGAAACTCCCGCAACTGAATTAGCATTCAATACATTTGCAAGAGATTTATTCTTATCCATTAAATCACCTTAGTTTTTATGATCTTCTTCTATCAAATTCAATAACTCTCTTACTATATCTTCTTCATTAACCTTTTTGACTATTTCACCTTTTTTGAATATTATTCCTACACCTTTGCCACCAGTAACTCCATAATCCGCTTCTTTTGATTCTCCAGGGCCATTTACAACACAACCCATTACTGCAATTTTGATATTGTATTTCATCTTTTCAGTTGCAGATTCAATTTGTTTTGCTAGTCCAATTAAGTCAATTTCAGTTCTTGCACAAGTTGGACAAGAAACTATTTCTACGCCAAAAGATCTTAGTTCTAGAGATTGTAATATACTTTTTGCTATTTTTATCTCTTCAACAGGATCCTCACTAAGTGAAACTCTAATAGTGTCGCCTATTCCCATATTTAAAAGAGTCCCAATTCCCAATGACGACTTAACTATCCCTCTAGTTCCAGAGCCAGCTTCAGTAACTCCCAGATGAAGTGGATAATCAGTAAGCTCTCTAAACTTTTTATTAGCTTCTATATTTAACGGAACAGAGCTAGATTTTATTGAAACTTTAGTATTGTAAAAGCCATATTTTTCAAGTACAGAAATTTCCCTTAGTGCGCTTTGCACAAGTGAGTCGACATTAACTCCATTGTATTCATCAAGGATATCTTGAGAGATAGATCCTGAGTTAACTCCGATTCTTATAGGTATATCTGCTTTCTTACATTCCTCTACAATCTCTTTTACTTTTTGCTCATTACCAATATTCCCTGGGTTTATTCTAAGTGCATCTATTCCATTTACAACTGATTTAAGCGCAAGTCTTTGGCTAAATTGGATGTCAGCAATTATAGGAATATTTACTCCGTCTTTTATCTTAGTTATAGCTGCTACATCTTCATCATCTGTAATAGCCATTCTAATTATCTCGCAACCAGCTTCTTCTAGTCTAAGAATTTGCGAAATAGTGCCTTCTATATCTTTAGTTTTCGTATTGGTCATAGATTGAATAGATACGGGATTGCCTCCGCCTATTAACACATCTCCAACACTTATAGTCTTACTATTCATTTTACCACCCTAATTTCAAATCATTACGGAATGTAATAAACAGCATCAGCCCCATTAAGAAAGCAAATCCCACTGTATTAATTCCTATCTTAATTTTTTCAGGTATTTCTCTACCAAATATTTTCTCAAGCAAAATTATAATTATTTGTCCACCATCTAGTGCTGGTAATGGAAGTAAATTCATTACACCCAAATTCGCACTAATTAAGCCTAACAGATATACAACTGTTAAAACTCCTGATTTTGCACCTTGGCTTATAATTTTTTTAATTCCAACCGGACCACTTAGTACATTTAGACTAAGCTGATTAGTTATTAGCATCCAAAGCGTTTGATATAATTGAACTACAACTTCTTTCGTCTCTTGGAAAGCTAACACTATCTTATTTCCTGTTTTAACTAGGAATTTCGAATGAATTCCTATGGTCTTAGCTCCATCTTGTAAAACTGGAGTTATTTCCGACTCTATTATCTCACCATTTCTTTCATAGGAAATAGAAAGAGTTTCATTTTCAGAACTATTAATAGCTGCCGGTATATCTTCCCATTCATTTATTGCATTTCCGTCAATTTCTATTATTTTATCATTATCCATTATTCCTACAATCGCTGCTGGTGAATCAGGAATGATGTCTTCTACCGTCGTTGATGGGAAACCCATAAAAGAAAGAAATATTCCGAAGGAAACAATTGCCAAGACAAAATTCATAAATGCTCCAGCGAATAAAACTGCTAGTTTCTTAGGAACACTTACATTTGAAAAACTTCTAGGATCGTCTGAGATTTCATTTTCACCCTCTAAGGCAACATACCCACCAATAGGTAATAATCTAAGCGAATACTGTGTCTCAACGGTCTTTTTACTAAAGATTTCAGGACCCATCCCTATTGAAAATTCATGTACTTTAACTCCAATGAGTTTTGCTATAATAAAATGTCCAAATTCATGTATTAATATTACTAATAAAAATACGACTATCGATGCTATCATATAATCTCCTCTATACTATAAAATGTGTGTAAATCACGTAAATTATAGGTGTAAGCATTATTACACTGTCAAATCTATCCATGATTCCACCATGACCAGGTATCAATTTACCAAAGTCTTTTACTCCTGTAGTTCTCTTTATTCTCGATGCTACTAAATCTCCAGATTGTGAAATTATAGAACCTATTATAGAAAGTGCTAAAACCTTTATAATTTCAACTTCTGCAAATAATTTCAAATATATAAAAGAAAGTGCCACACTTCCTAATATTCCTCCTATTGCGACTTCAACACTTTTATTTGGGCTAATAGCAGGTGCCAGTTTGTGTTTTCCAATTGCAGAGCCTACGAAATAGGCAAAAGAGTCTGTTGCAAACGCAATTACGAAGATTAGTCCTATATAAACTGTATTATCAATCATTCCCATAGTAAAAAAACTAACAGGTATGTAAATCAGTGAAAAAAGCAATGCCGTTGATTCAATGAAACTTTTATTTAGTATTAAGAATGAAAAACAGACTAAATAAAACACTAAATACAATGATGTTGAAATACTATTTCGATATACTAACTCTGCAAATAACAGTAGCACTCCAGTTATGGCTACATGTATATTTACTTCTATATCTATTTTTTTTAGGGCATTACTCAGCTCCAGTAGACCTATAAGTGAGCATAGCAAAAGTGCTATTTTAAAAGGCAATCCACCAATTAAAATTAGCCCTATTAATAAAACTAGACCTATAATTCCACTAATCAATCTTACCTTTAAATCGCTCAACTCTATAGTCCTCCAAATCTTCTATTTCGGCTTAAATAGTCTTCAATAGCTTTGTACAGCTCTTCTTCATTAAAATCTGGCCATAATACTGATGTAAAATACAATTCTGCGTAAGCACTTTGAAATAGTAGAAAATTACTAAGTCTTAGTTCTCCGCTCGTTCGTATAAGAAAATCCACATCTATTTGATTTTCAGTGTAAAGATATGATTTGAAATCGTCTATATCAACTTCTTTACCATTTTGAATTGCTTTGTTCACTGCTTGAATAATCTCCTGCTGTCCTCCATAGTTTAAAGCTATATTAAGAATCATACCAGTATTGTTCTCAGTTTTCTTTATTGCCTTTTCTAAACTAGCCATAACATCTTTTGGGAATGGCTCCCGATTACCTAATACTTTTATAATGACATTATTAGCCGCCAACTCATCAAGTTTATCATCAATAAATTTAATCAATATCTTCATTATAGCATTGACTTCTATAGCTGGTCTTTTCCAGTTTTCAGTTGAGAATGCATATAGTGTCAATACCTCTATTCCTAAGTTAGAACTAGCTCTAACTATATCTACGACTCTATTAGCTCCTTCATAGTGTCCATAGTGTCTTGGCATACCCTTTGCTTTTGCCCATCTTCCATTTCCATCCATGATTATTGCTATATGCTTAGGCAGAAACTCTTTATCTACATTCATTAATTCTTCAGTTTTCATTTTATCACCATTATAATATTATACTATACTAGCTATTAAATACCAATTAATTATAATTTTTAAACCCTATTTTATCTTTTGTAAAGATATCTTCACAAAAACTTCAAGTATAAATTCTGAAAGCCTATAAAAAAGGTTGGAATGCTTAATCCAACCTTACTATAAATTATATGTGTAAACTTTATCTTCTTTAATTGATACCACATACACTTCATTAGCTGCTTCGTTTATATAAATTCCTGTAATATCTTTATCTCCAACTCTTAACTCTTTTATACAATGTTCATTATAAACTCTTAAATATTCTATGTTATTCAATAAGTCTTTAGTTTCTACAAAGATTATGCTATTGTATTTATCATTAGGTAATTTGTCTTTTAGTATAGCTAACTCCTTATTATGTAACACAGAATATGTTAAAAACACATCCATTTTTGATTGGTCAAGACTTTTCTCAAAATCTATATCTTCTTTATTAAAATTCATATCTTTATTTTTATCCTCATTAACATCCATATAACGTCTTTCATAATCCTCTTTTTTCATAAAGGTAATAGACTTTATTGGAATAAAGTTTATTTGCATATCTTCATAAAGTGAGTCATTATCATATCTCACCTGGGCAGTTGAATAAAATATACAACTATCATTAGAGTCAATAAGTCTTTTTATATTACCAGATACCTCAATTACATTGGTTTTATGTTTTGTATGATCATTAATTTCTACTATTTCTCCACCTATGACAATTCTAGATTGGATAAAAATATTTTTAATACTTTCCTTATTAGATTCTTCCGCTATTCCTTTAGAACCATAGTAAATATTATTATATTGATTATTAAAGCTATCTTCTGATAATTGACTATACTTTCTCCATACTTTTGTATTTATTCCTTTTCCATTTAAAGCTTCTACACTTCCAAATACAACTAATATCAAAAGTAAACACGATAATAATACTCTTTTTCTCATTTTATCACTTCTTTCTATAAACAGACAAAGTATCAATGCTTTATATAAATAATATTATCTTTTTTGATATCAGTCAATATAGTTTCATTAAAGAATTAGCTTCTAAAAAAACAATTGTCATCATTTAGTTTCCAATAAAAAAAGGTATCATAGGATTAAACTATGATACCCAAAATGGATTAGATTTCCATTAACTCTTCTTCTTTTTTCTTGGTAACATCATCTACATTACCGATAAATTTATCTGTGATTTCCTGAACTTTTACTTCAGCTTTTGCTCTTTCGTCTTCAGACATCTCTTTATCTTTTTCTTTTTTCTTTACTAAATCAATTGCGTCTCTTCTGATATTTCTTATGGCAACTTTACTACTTTCACCCATTTGTCTTACTACTTTAGTAAGTTCTACCCTTCTCTCTTCAGTTAGGGCTGGAATTATTACTCTTATAATCTTACCATCATTTGATGGATTAAGACCTAAATCTGATCTTAAAATAGATTTTTCTATTTCAGAAATCAAGCTTGCATCCCATGGTTGTATTGCTATAAGTCTTGGTTCTGGTGTTGAAATATTCGCTACTTGATTAAGTGGAGTAGTCTGTCCATAATAATCTACAGTAACTTTGTCAAGTAATGAAGGGTTAGCTCTACCTGCTCTAACCGATTTTAAATCATCAATGTAGACATCAACTGTCTTTTTCATCCTGTCTTCTATTTCTCTATAATCACTAGAATCCATTTTAATCCTCCTCTACACGAGTTCCTATAGTTTTTCCAATTACTACATCATAAATATTATCTGGCTCATCTATTCCAAATACAAATAGTGGAATATCATTGTCCATACAAAGTGAAATAGCTGTTGAATCCATTATACCCAATCCCATATTTAAAATATCAATATAGCTTAGTTTATCAAATTTCTTTGAATTAGGATTAAACTTTGGATCGGAGTCATATATCCCATCTACACCCTTTTTAGCAACTAAAATTACTTCAGCTCCTATTTCAGCAGCTCTTAATGCTGCCGTAGTGTCAGTTGAGAAGTATGGATTTCCAGTACCTGCTGCAAAAATTACTACTCTTTCTTTTTCTAAGTGTCGAATTGCTCTTCTTCTTATATATGGTTCTGCGACTTCGCGCATTTCTATGGCTGATTGAACTCTAGTTACCACATCAATATTCTCAAGTGAATCTTGAAGTGCCATTGCATTCATTACAGTACCAAGCATTCCCATATAGTCAGAAGTTGCTCTGTCCATAGCTCCGCTGTCTCTTCCTCTCCAAAAATTGCCTCCTCCTACTACGATACTAGTTTGAACGCCAATTTCTTGAAGTCTTTTTATCTGTGCTGAAATAGTATTGACAGTTTCAATATCAATTCCCATTCCAACTCCACCAGATAGTGCTTCTCCACTAAGTTTTAGAACGATTCGTTTAAAAGCTGGTTGCATAGAATTCCTCCTTATAGAGAGTTAATTAACCAATTTGTTTTGCAACTTCATCAGCGAAGTTTTCTTCTCTTTTTTCTAGTCCTTCACCTAATTCAAATCTAACAAATCTTCTAATTTTCATGTTTTCACCAATTTTAGAGATAAGATTAGTTAAAAGTTGTCCAACTGTTACGTCACCATCTTTGATGAAAGGTTGGTCTAGTAGGCAAACTTCTTGATAATATTTGTTAATTCTTCCTTCAACCATTTTTTCTACTATGTTTTCTGGTTTTCCTTCATTAAGAGCTTGTTCTCTTAAAATGTGTTTTTCGTGCTCAATTTCATCAGCTGGAACTTCTTCTCTTGAAACGTATTTAGGATTGCTTGCAACTACTTGCATAGCAACGTCTTTAACGAATTCTCTGAATTCTTCGTTTTTAGATACAAAGTCTGTTTCTGAGTTAACTTCAACGATAGCACCGATTCTTCCACCGTGAATATAAGACTCAATGATACCTTCTGAAGCAATTCTGTCTGCTTTTTTTGCAGCAGAAGCTATTCCTTTTTCTCTTAAGAAATCTACTGCTTTGTCCATATCACCGTTTGTTGTTTCAAGTGCTTTTTTACTGTCCATCATTCCCGCACCTGTCATGTCTCTTAATTGTTTTACCATTGCAGCTGTTATTTGCATTTAAATTCCTCCTTATTATCATAAAAATAAGAGTTCAAAATACAAGAACTCTTATCATCATTTATTATTCTTCAGTTATTTCTATAGTCTCTTCTACAGTTACAACTTCAGTTTCTACAACTGGTTCTGTATCTTCGATTTGATTACCTTGTTTTCCTTCTAAAATTGCATTTGCCATAGTTTCTGTAATAAGTTTTACAGCTCTTATAGCATCATCATTTCCTGGTATTGGAAAATCAATTTCATCTGGATCACAGTTAGTATCAACTATACCTACAACTGGGATACCTAGGATATGAGCTTCTTTAATTGCGATATTTTCCTTTTTAGGATCTACAACAAAAATAGCATCTGGTAGTCCATTCATGTTTTTAATACCACCTAAGAATTTCTCAAGTTTTTCTCTTTCGTTTAAAAGACCACTAACTTCTTTTTTAGGTAGTAATTCAAATGTTCCATCTTCTTCCATTTGATTTAATTCGTTAAGTCTATCAATTCTTTTTGTAATAGTCTTATGGTTTGTTAATAGTCCACCTAACCATCTTTGGTTAATATAGAACATATTACATCTTTTTGCTTCTGATTCAATAGCTTCTTGAGCTTGTTTTTTAGTTCCTACGAAGAGAACTTGTCCACCTTCTGCAGAAACTTCTCTCATGAAGTCATAAGCTTCTTCGATTTTCTTAACTGTTTTTTGTAGGTCAATTATATAAATACCGTTTCTTTCAGTAAATATAAACTTCGCCATTTTAGGATTCCATCTTCTAGTTTGATGACCGAAGTGAACTCCTGCTTCTAATAAATTTTTCATTGATACAACTGACATTATTTTACCCCCTGTTTTTTCCTTCCGCTTTAATCCCATATAATAAGGACCCTTAGGCAACTCTTAAAATATCATAAAGCGTGATTATTCCTTTGTAAGTATACCATATCAAAACTGTTTACGCAACAGCTTTAGAGAAAATAGAAGTGATATAAATCAGTCCTATTTTCTCACAATTAATAATCTCTTTTTTCTTTAACTTTTGCTGCTTTACCTTGACGATCTCTCAAGTAGTAAAGTTTAGCTCTTCTTACTTTACCTTTTCTAGTTACTACTAGTTTTTGAATTCTTGGTGAATGAACTGGGAATGTTCTTTCAACTCCTACACCATAAGAAAGTCTTCTTACTGTGATAGTTTCTCTAGCTCCCCCACCTTGTCTTTTAATGATAATTCCTTCAAATACTTGAACTCTTTCTCTGCTTCCTTCAATAATTCTGTAATGAACTTGAACTGTATCACCAACGTTAAATTCAGCTATATCGTCTCTTAATTGTTCTTGTTCAATATTCTTTATATAATCCATGAGAACCTCCTATTTTTAATCAATTACTTATTTGTTTCAGACCTTAATCCTTTATATACTTCTAATTCTTCTTTAGAAAGCTTATCTGTATCAATTAAGTCCGGTCTTTTATTTAATGTATTCCTAATAGATGACTCTATTTTATACTCATCTATTTTCTTATGATTGCCCGAAAGCAATACTTCTGGAACTCTATGTCCCATAAAATCTTCAGGTCTAGTATATTGGTTATGTTCTAGTAAACCATTAGAAAATGATTCTTCAACACTAGAATCTTCATTGTTTAGTACTCCAGGAATAAGCCTTACTATTCCATCAATCAAAACCATAGCAGGTAGTTCTCCACCTGTAAGTATGAAATCACCAATTGAAATCTCTTCATCAACATAATTATCAATAATTCTTTGATCGATTCCTTCATAGTGTCCACACAGTAGGACTAATTCTTTTTCTTTAGATAGTTCCATAAGTTTTTCTTGATTCAATGGCTTACCCATTGGTGAAAGATAGATAGTTTTCTTGTTTTGACTATTTACACCTTTCAGTGCATCATATAATGGTTGAGGTGTCATAACCATTCCTGGTCCACCTCCATATGGATAGTCGTCAACTTTTTTGTGTTTATTCGCAGAAAAATCTCTTATATTAACTGAATTTATCTCAACTAATCCACTTTCTATTCCCCTTGAAATAATACTCCAAGTTTTCATAGAATCAGTAAATTCTGGGAAAAGTGTCAATATATCAATTTTCATTCTAATAACCCCTTTATCGGTTGAATAACAATAGTCTTATTATCAATATCAACTTTCTTTATGAACTCTTTTACCGATGGTACAAGGTATTCATTTGAACCTGAATTAATAACTAAGATATCATTTGAAGTCTCTGTTAATACATCTACTACTTCACCGATAAGCAAATCTTTAGTATCGAATACTTTACATCCAATTAAATCTGTAATAAAGTAAGTATCTTCTTCTAAATCTCTTCTATCTTCATTTCTAATATATAAATTATGATCTTTATACTTCAAAATTTGATTGATATTATTAAACTCTTCGAATTCAATAATAGCTAGGTTTTTATAGTAAGCAACTTTCTTTATAGTAAGTTCCATTTTACTATCACCTAAATACAAACTTTTCAACTCTTCAAATCGCTCTTTATAATCGGTATATGGAAATACTTTAACTGCCCCATTAATACCATGCGTATTGGTAATTTTGCCTATTAGCGTATAATCATTATTCATTTTTATCTACTATTGAAAGTTGAATATTAAGATTATCTTTTTTAGCTACAGCATTAATAATAGATCTAAGCGCTTTTGCTATTCTACCATTTTTACCAATAACTTTACCCATGTCTTCACTAGCTACTCTCAGTTCCATAACTATTCCTTCTTCGTTGTTTTGAACTTCAGTAACCGTAACTTCTTCAGGTAGATCTACAAGCTCTTTAGCCATGTATTCTATTAATTCTATCATTAGATCACCCCTTGCATAATCGTTGATTATTCTTCAGTAGCTTCTACTTCTTTAGCTTCATAAACATTATGCTCTTTAAATAATTTGTCGATTACATCAGTAGGTTTTGCACCTTTTGCAATCCATGCATTAGCTTTTTCATTATCGATTTTAAATGTTTTTGGTTCTGAAACTGGATTATAATATCCTATTTCTTCGATAAATTTACCATCTCTTGGAGAACGAGAATCCGCTACAACTACTCTATAAAAAGGACTCTTTTTTGCTCCCATTCTTCTTAATCTAATTTTTACTGCCATTAATAGCACCTCCATATAATATCTACAATAATAATATCTACAATATATATTAATTTTACATTGTATTCCTAGTTAAAACGGTAATTTAAACTTACTTTTCTTCATTTGTTTCTCAATGTTTCCAAATTGTTTCATCATTTTTCTTAAGTCTTTAAACTGTTTAAGTAGTTTGTTTACCTCGCTTACATTAGTTCCACTACCTTGTGCAATCCTCTTTCTCCTTGAACTATCTATGATGTCAGGATTTTCCCTTTCAGCTTTAGTCATAGATTGAATAATTGCACCAACTCTATCAAATTCTTTCTCGTCTACATTGATTCCTTTTAATGCTTTATTGTTTACTCCTGGAATCATTGCCAATATGTCGTTAATTGAACCCATATTTTTCATCTGTTGAATTTGATCTAAATAGTCGTCAAAAGTAAAAGTTTGACTTCTTATTTTTTGCTCTAGTTCTAGGGCTTTCTTTTCGTCAAAACTCTCTTGAGCTTTTTCGATAAGGCTTAAAACATCGCCCATACCTAAAATTCTAGAAGCCATTCTATCTGGGTGAAAAGCTTCTAATTGATCCATCTTTTCTCCCATAGCAATAAACTTAATAGGTTTTTGAGCAACCTTTCGTATTGAAAGTGCAGCTCCCCCTCTTGCATCTCCATCTAATTTAGTAAGAATTACACCAGTAATATCTAAGTTTTCATTAAATGACTCTGCAACATTTACTGCGTCTTGTCCTGTCATGGCATCTACTACTAAAAGTATCTCTGTAGGATTTACAGCATCTTTAATACCTTTTATCTCCTCCATCAGATTTTCATCTATATGTAGTCGACCTGCTGTATCTATAATGACTATGTCATTGGAATTTCTTTTAGCATGTTCGATACTCGCTTTAGCAATGTCTACAGGTGAAATTTTATCTCCCATAGTAAATACTGGAACATCAACTTGTTCTCCTACAACTTGAAGTTGTTTTATTGCCGCTGGTCTATAAACGTCTGCTGCAACTAAAAGTGGTCTCTTGTTTTGCTTCTTCAAAAGGAGTCCTAATTTACCAGTAGTCGTCGTTTTACCAGCTCCTTGAAGTCCACACATAAGAATAACAGTTGGTGGCTTAGAGGAAAACTCAAGTTTACTTACAGATTCTCCCATAAGAGCAGAAAGTTCTTCATTTACTATCTTTATGACTTGTTGTCCTGGAGTTAAACTTTCCATTACCTCTGAACCGATACTTCTTTCCTTAACGGTCTTAATGAACTCCTTAACTACTTTGAAGTTAACATCGGCTTCAAGTAATGCAAGTCTTACTTCACGCATTGCTGCATCTACATCTTTTTCAGATAATTTACCTTTTCCTTTTAATTTACCAAGTACATTCTGTAATTTGTCTGAAAGACTTTCGAATACCATATTACACCTCCTGATCTTTAAGGATTATATCAGCATAATTTAATAGCTTTTTCAATCGTAAGTCTATTTCATCGTCATTTGACAATTTTAGCAAATCATTAATCTCTTGCTTCATGCTTTCCACATGTTCATATGTGTTTTCAAATCTATCTACAAGTTTAAGATTAGCTTCAAAATTTTCTAGATTTCTACTCGCTCTCTTAATATTGTCTGAAACACCTTGTTTTGAAATGTTTAATTCTTCAGCAATTTCATTTAATGAGTAATCATACAAGTAATATAATTTAAAACTATTCTTTTGATTTTCAGTCAATAAATTGCCATAAAAATCATATAATTTATTTAATCTAAGTATATCGTCTAAAATAATATCACCTCTCGCCGTCAAGTTCTATGCTTGACTATGTAATTATATATATACTTACTGTGTTTGTCAATCATTTTGTGCAAATAAATATCCCCCGGCATAGCCGGGGGTTTTTCTTATGCGGTCCAAAGGACCTATTTTACTAGCTATGCCTAAAGGGCATCTTTTTTAGTCTGCCTTTTGCAATTCCTACCTGCTACCCCTTAAAGGGGTCAATGTTTTCCATTGTTAACTGTTCATTCATTTCATCTTGTTTTAA
>JAAYFG010000139.1 GCA_012728335.1 Tissierellia bacterium
CATCACACCTAGTCCGTTAAAAGAGCTAATTGCCAGTGATGAAAGAATTCTTATTTCTTTGTCTGAAAGATTTGCATTTTCATAGTAGGATATAGCATTTACTAAATCTGTTACTAGTTCATCAACCACTATTCCTCTCAATTGTTCAAAGTTACTCTCTAAATACATATTTTTTTGAGCAAAGGATAGAGTGGTCTTAAGAGCGATTACTTTCTCTTTATTTCCTATGATTTTTGAAACGTAATGGTTCAAAAACTCCTCTATGTTAGTAAAATTTTCATAGGTACTCTCAATAATAGGAGTTATTTTATTAATTGAATAAATAAGTGTTTCGTACAATAAATCGTCAATAGTATCAAAGTAATAAAATATATTACTCTTATTGAAATCACCGTTTTTAGCTATATTTCCAGCAGTAGCATTTATAAGTCCCTCAGTGGCAATAAGATTTACAGTAACTAATATAATCTTTTCTCTAGTATTTATGGGCATAATAAAACCTCCGATTTACGTGTAAATTAATTAATACCAATTTATTATACCACAACTATTGACCGATTGGTCAAAAAGTGGTAATCTATTGTTAGATTATTTATTTCAGAGAGGAGAAATTATGTATAATTTTGAAATAGTTTCGGATTCTTCACATGATTTACCTGTTGAATATGTTAAGGAAAATGGGATTCATAGCATATCATTCTATGTAAAATTAAAAACAGAAGAATATATTAAAGATCAGACAGATATTACCAAAGAAGAGTTTTACAATCAGTTGAGAGAAGATGAAAGCATATTTCCTCAAACTAGCCAGCCATCATCATATGATTATGGTGAAGCATTTAGAAAAATTGCTGCAGAGGGTAAAGATATTATTTGCACAACCGTAGCAAGTGTTTTAAGTGGCTCATATAATAGTGCAAATTTAGCAGCTAATGAAGTTATGGCAGAGTATCCAGACATTAAAATATATGTAATTAACACCAAAAGCTGTTCATTGGGGATAGCGACAATGTTGATTAAAGCAGTTGAGATGAGAAGTGAAGGTAAAACTGTAGATGAGTGTTATGAATTGTTATTAAAGAAAGCAGATAGCAGCGAGATTTATATTGCATTAGATACTTTAAACTATCTTGAAAAAGGTGGAAGAATTAGTAAACCAGGTGCAGTAGCAGCCAGTTTGCTTAATATAAAACCAATAGTATCCCTTAAAGGGAATAAACTTCATATAGAGGGAGCATCAAGAGGTTCCAAAAAATCTCATGATAAGATATTGAAACTATTAGATGCTAAGATACATGCTAATCCTGAAAATTATGATATAGCAGTAATACATGGGGACATAGAAGACATAGCGAATAAGACAAAAGGCCGTATAGAAGAAAAGTACGGAATCAAAGTTGATTTAGATGTTGCACTAGTTTCTCCAGCGGTAATTAGCCATATAGGACCTAGAGCAATGGCTATATGTGTCACCGAAAGAATTTAAAAAGTAAAACCACTGAATTTGAAATTCAGTGGTTTTTTATATTAGCTCTCTTTTTTGAAGCACATGAACCAATCTAAGCAATATTGATTAGAGTCATCACTTTCCATTCTTTCTTTAGCAACTCCACAGGATCCAGCAGTAGGAACTATAACATCATCACCAGGTCTCCAGTCAGCAGGAGTAGCAACACTGTCAGCATCTGCTTTTTGAAGTGCTTGAATGATTCTCTTCAATTCATCAAAGTTTCTACCCATGGATAGAGGATAATAAAGAATAGTTCTGATGATTCCCTCAGGATCTATTACGAAAACAGCTCTTACAGCTTGGGTATCGCTTTGACCAGGTTGAATCATACCATATTTCTTAGCAACATCCATTTTAATATCTTCGATTAATGGGAACTTAACTTCAATATTTTTTAGTCCATTCCACTCTAATTCTTGGATTTTTCTAAGCCATGCAATATGAGCATATAGTGAGTCAACTGAAAGGCCGACAAGTTCAGTATTCATAGCTTTGAAATCATCTGATAATGAAGCGAATGTCATAAATTCAGTAGTACAAACCGGTGTAAAATCTGCAGGGTGAGAAAATAGTATTACCCATTTTCCTTCGTAGTCATATGGAAAATTAATCTCACCTTGAGTAGTTACAGCGGTAAACTCTGGAGCCTTTTCACCAATAAGTGGCATTCTGTTCTCAACAACTAATCTTTCTTCCATAATACAATTCTCCTTTCAAATAAATATAAACATCTTCGTAAATAATACTTACCCATTAATAGGAATAAGTATCATTAATAGAATAAAGTAATATAATAACAGTATGTTTATTATATTTGTATGTTATTCTTTAAATATGAAATTATATAGAAGATATTTGTAAGATTTTTGACATTATGGAGTCTAATATATAAGGAGGTGAAAAAGTGACAGAATTGGAAATGATTTACGAGAAATATTTTAAAGATGTTTATATATTTATACTAAGTTTAAGTAAGGATAAATATATAGCTGAAGATATCACTTCAATGACTTTCATGAAGGTGATTGAGTCTTTAAATACATATAAAGGTAATAGTGATATAAAAACATGGATATTTTCAATTGCAAGAAATAGCTACTATTCAATGCAAAAAAAGATAAGAAATTAGTCTTACAAGGTGAAATAACTATTGATTCAAATGAAGCAAATGTAGAGAATACTATTATCACTAAAGAGAGTGAAGTATATATAAAGTCAGTAATAGATGATTTAAAGGAACCGTACAGAAGAGTTTTTGTACTTAGAGTATATGGTGAACTCAGTTTTGAAGATATTGGTGAAATGTATAATAAATCAGCAAATTGGGCATGTGTCACTTATCACCGTAGTAGAAAAATACTACAAAAAGAGTTGGAGGAGTTTATATGAAAGAAAATTGTAATATAGTAAAGGACTTACTTCCGCTATATGCAGAAAACTTGCTTAGTGATGATTCTAAAAAGTATGTTAGAGATCATCTAGAGGATTGTGACGATTGTAAAGAAGAGCTAGAAAAAATGGAATGTATCTATGCAATAGAAAATGATACTGATATATTGCCACTAAAGTCTATAGTTAAGAAGCTGAATAATAAGAAGAAAGAAGTTACAGCAACAGTTTTAATAACAGTGATGATGTTTTTTGTAATATTTAATTCTTATTATTACACTGAAGAATATGTGAAGTATTCAGATGGACTTATTAAATTTTTTGTATCTCCAAACGGTCAAGTTGAATTGGCATTTAATGAAAAAGCTAATACTTGTAGAATAGCTACATTCAAAGACGGAAAAGACGGATATGTATATGAGGTAATAGGTAGAAACTCTCTTGCAAATAAGATAAGGGGACTATTGAATATGCTAGTAAAGTTAATTACGGATTGGCCAGTGATAGATTTATATTGAATCCAGATGGCGAAAAGATAAAAGCTGTTTATTATAAGAGTAGTAATGGTGACAATATTTTAATATATGGAGAACACTTGAATGCTTATAATCGCACAATAAGTAATTTAGATCCCTTAAATCATTTTTTACTAATTGCCTCAATAGTAATTTTAGTGATGCTAATTATTTATTTAATATTTAGAAAAAACACAATAGTTACTAATATTATTAGCAAAACTATATTAATTCCTATTTCTTATTGGATAAGTCATTTTTTATTGAAAGGTCATCGTGAATCAGGAACTTTATTTGAAGGTGAAATGTTAAAGATACTGTTGTTGGCATTGGTAATCTATATAATTATGGTCTTAGGTATAAAAAAATATAGAAAGCACAAAGAAATAGATGAGACTAGTTCTATTGCTATATTTTAATATTGTTTAGAAGCTATAAAAAGCACCAATTATTTGGTTAAATCCGAATAATTGGTGCTTTTATATTTATTTATGTCTTTAGACAGTTGAGCTCGCGTAGCGTGCGAAACATAAAACCACCTGCTATGCGGGTGGTGCGGTAATTGGTTATACCAAAAAATCACTAACCTTGATATTATAGAGATGTTCAAGCCTCTATTATACGA
>JAAYFG010000140.1 GCA_012728335.1 Tissierellia bacterium
AGTCATGCTTCAATACTTCCCGTCTCCGATAACTCCGACTGATACCGAAGCCTATGAAAATCTGATAAAAGCCATAAGAGAAGTTCATAGTGATATAATCATATCTCCATTCTTGTTAACAGGTGGAACAGACGCGAGAAAATACTATGAGTTATGTGAGAATATATTTAGATTTATCCCAATTAGAATCAATAAAGAATTAATGGGAACTATCCATTCTGATAATGAGAGAATAAAAGTTGAAGATTTTACTAATATGATTGATTTCTATATTAGTTTCATTGAAAATTACTTAGAATAGAAAAAACGAATTATGAATTAAATAGTTGAAATAAAAAAGAGTCCATTGAGTTTTCAGTGGACTCTCTCTATTTACAAAAATTTAATGAAGTCTTTCTAAGTCTTTTTTCATTTCAATTACTAGGAAATGGCTATTTTCTACAGCTTCTATATCAAGTGATTCTTCGACAGCTTCTAGACCGTCTCTAGTATTCATCTCAACACCATTTATAACTGAATTACCTTCAATTTGCACTAAATAAGCTTGTCTATCTTCACCTATTGTGAATTCAATTTCTTTCCCAGCATCAATTTCAGTCACATATATATTGACATCTTGGTTTACCCTAATAGGTGCATCGCCAAGTATTCCTGAAACCATATGAAGCCATTTATTATGACGATCTTCAGGTTCAAATTCCATATCTCCATATTGAGGGATAAGATTTACTTGATCTGGGAATATCCATATTTGTAAGAAACGAAGAAGTTCTTCTCCATTGTTATACTCACTATGTTGTATTCCAGTTCCAGCACTCATATATTGAACACTTCCACGAGAAAGTTTTCTTTCGTGGCCCATGCTATCTTTATGTGAAAGTTGCCCGTTTACTACATATGAAACTATTTCCATATCTCTGTGTGGATGAGTTCCAAAACCTGTACCAGCTTCAACTAAATCGTCATTAATAACTCTTAATTGTCCAAAATTTATATTATCAGGATTTCTATATTCAGCAAATGAAAAGTGGAATAAGCTTCTAAGCCAACCTAAATTACTGCGTCCCATGTTGTTATTATCTAATCTTCTTAACATATTATGCCTCCTTGTGTATTTTGAATTTACCGACCTTTATATTTTCTCTCTCATATAATACCCATAAATTTTGTGTTCAATCTCTAGTAAATATCTGGGAATTAAAATAGTTAAAAACTGGATAACAATATCCAGTTTCAAAAAAACAGTATTCAGAACTATCGAATGATTTATATGCATCGATATTAGAAAAACAATAGAATATGCGTCTTTTTAATCTCTATATTTTAGTGTTCAGAGCCACCAATGACATTAATGTCAGAATCATTTTCAACTATTGCTTTTATACTAGCTTCAATGCCTCTTTTTATATCTTGAATATTCATTGCTGGAGAGTTAGGTCTATTAACTACTTGTTCAGGTATAAATGGAACGTGCATGAATCCTCCTTTGGTATTTGGAAATTCTTTGGAAATATGATAAAGAACGCCATACATTAAGTGATTACATACAAAAGTACCAGCAGTATTAGAAACTAATGCTGGAAGTCCGATAGATTTCATTTCTTCAACCATAGCTTTAATAGGAAGATTTGTAAAATAAGCATTTTCGCCATCTTCGTAAATTGGTTTATCTATAGGTTGATTTCCTTCATTATCTTGAATCCTAGCATCATCTTCATTAATCGCAACTCTCTCTGGTGTAAGTGCAAATCTGCCACCAGCTTGTCCTATACAAAGAACAACATCAGGGTTGATTTCTTTCATTTTATCATGAACTCTCTCTATTGATTTATAGAAAACAGTAGGCACTTCAAGTTTGATAATTTCAGCACCTTCAATTGTATCTGCAACTAATTTAACTGCTTCGAGAGCTGGATTTATTATATCTTCTCCAAAAGGATCAAAAGCTGTTAATAGTATTTTCATTTATTTACCGCCTTTCAATTGATATCTAAATATATAATAGTATTTTATCACAATAGTATTTCAAATATGAACAAATAGTTAATTTAGGTAGTTATAGTGATGATGTGAAAAGATATTTGGGTAATGGTATAATGGATATAATATAAACGGAGGTATGGAATATGAAAGCAAGATATGATTATGATTTTTTCAAAGAAAGTGCAGATTACATTCTTAATAAAATTGACTACAAACCAGAATTGGCAATAGTTTTAGGTTCTGCACTGGGAAGTTTAGCTGATGATATTGAGAATAAAATAGAGATAGACTATAAAGATATACCAAATTATCTAGAAAGTACTATTGAAGGTCATGCAGGAAAACTGATATTAGGTGACTACTGTGGTAAAAAAGTTGTATGTATGTCAGGAAGATTCCACTATTATGAAGGTTATGATTTTGAAGAATTAGTAATACCTATAAGAGTATTTAAACTTTTAGGAGTAGAGACAGTAATCTTAACTAATGCAGCAGGTGGAGTAAATCTAGATTTTCAAATTGGAGATTTAATGCTGATAACTGACCATATTAAGCTTATGGGAGCAAGTCCTATGAGAGGTCCTAATATGCCAGAATTTGGTGATAGATTTTTTGATGTAACTAATATGTATACTAAATCACTTCAAGAAATAGCTAGAAACTCAGCAAAGGAGTTAGGAATTAAACTTCAAGAGGGAGTTTATTATTTCTATCAAGGACCTAATTACGAAACTCCTTCAGAGATTAAAGCAGTTAGAACTTTGGGTGGAGATGCTGTAGGAATGTCAACAGTAACAGAAGCTTTAACGGCTGCTCACTGTAATATGAAAGTTTTAGGAATATCCTTAATTACGAATATGGCTGCAGGAATCATGAAAGAAAAGATATCTCATGAAGAAGTTGGTAAAATTGGAGCTGAAGCATCAGAGAAATTCAAAGCTTTGATTGGAGATATAGTGTCTAAGATGTAAGAGGTGATAAAGTGCTACTATTAGACGAAAGAGAGTCTGTTGTAGATTATTGCAAGAAGTTGATAAGCAGCGAACTTACAACTGGAACTGGTGGAAATATAAGCATATACAATCGAGAAGAAAGATTGATAGCAATAAGTCCTAGTGGGATAGAATATGATGAGATGGAATTAGAAGATGTGGTAGTTGTAGATATTGAAGGGAATGTAGTCGAAGGTGCAAAGAAGCCGTCTAGTGAATTAGGCTTGCATTTGGCATTGTATAAGAGCAATGAAACCGTAAATGCGGCAGTTCACACCCATTCAAAATACGCAACTGCAATATCAACACTGAGGATTTCTCTTCCTGTGGTCCACTATTTAGCGTGTCTAGGAGGAAGAGAAGTAAGATGTGCACCTTATGCTAGCTTTGGTACAGAAGAGTTAGCACAACATACTGTGAAGACAATAGGGCAGGATAGAGCAGTATTTATGGCTAATCATGGTTTAATTGCGCTAGGAGAAAATATTAAGCAGGCATTTGGAGTTGCGGAGCAGATTGAATTTGTGTCAGAAGTGTATTCAATCGCTTGTACGATGGGAAAGCCTGTGGAATTAACAGAGTACGAAATAGACGAATCCTTAGAGAAATTTAAACTTTATGGACAAAATAGATAGATTAAGTCCTAATAGTATATCTATTGGGACTTAAAATTAGTTGGAAAAACTATAAAATGTATTTGACAATATGATGTATTTAATATAATATGTTTAGGAAGAAATATAGATATCTTTAAATTAGTGCGGGACGCTAAAAAGGTGCTATACAAAATAATAATATATTTTTATGCCTTAAACGTCCCTGGTTAATGATTTTTTATTAAAGAAAGGAGTGTCATAATGAACAACATTAGACATTTTATTGAACCAGGTGATTTTACAATTGAAGAGTATGATGAGATTTTTAGACTCGCTGATGATATTATACAAACACCAGAAAAGTATTTAGATGTTTGTAAAGGAAAATTATTGGCTAGTCTTTTTTTTGAACCGTCGACTAGAACAAGGTTTTCATTTGAATCTGCAATGCTAAGACTTGGAGGTCAAGTAGTAGGTTTTTCAGACCCAAGTGGAAGTTCGGCAGCAAAGGGAGAAACTCTAGTAGATACTGTGAGAACAGTTGAAAACTATGCAGACATAGCAGTAATGAGACATCCAAAAGAAGGAGCTCCAAAACTTGCAAGTAAAAGTATGACGACTATGCCAATCATAAATGCAGGAGACGGTGGTCATTTACATCCAACTCAAACCCTAACCGACTTACTTACAATAAGACACTATAAAAACAGATTCGATGATTTAGTAATAGGAGTTTGTGGAGACTTAAAATTTGGTAGAACTATACATTCATTAGTCAGAGCAATGAGTAGATACGAAAATGTAAAATTCTTGTTTATCTCACCTCAAGAATTGAAGATGCCAGATTATATAAAAGATCAATTAGATAAATCTCAATATACAGAAACTTCAGACTTACAAAGCGTTATCGGAGAATTGGACATACTTTATATGTCAAGAGTTCAAAGAGAAAGATTTGTCAGTGAAGAAGAGTACTTAAAATTAAAAGACTTCTTCATCTTAGACAACTATAAGATGAAAAGTGCAAAGCAAGATATGATAGTAATGCATCCACTACCACGTATTAACGAAATAGCAACAGAGGTTGATAAGGACGAGAGAGCAGTTTATTTCCAACAGACGAAATTTGGTATGTATGTTAGAATGGCACTGATTATGACTCTTTTAGAAGTGGAGGTACAATAATGATAAATGTTTCTAAGATAAAAAAAGGTATAGTACTTGATCACATAGAACAAGGAAATGGATATAGAGTATTTAAGGACTTACGTTTAGACGAACTAGATGCAGTAGTGGTTTTACTACAAAACATAAACTCAACATCACTAGGTAGAAAAGACTTAATCAAGATAGAAACAGACTATAGAGTAGACTTTACAGCGTTAGGATTAATTGCACCACATACTACAGTCAATATCATTGAAAATGGAGAAAGAATAAAGAAAGTTAGACTTGAATTGCCAGAAAAAGTCATGGGAATCATGCAATGTGGAAATCCTAGATGTGTTTCAAATCAAGAGAAAGTGGAAAATATAGAGTTCACTCTTCATAATGCAGAAACTAAAGAATATAGATGTGAATACTGTGACGGATTAACAAAATTTAGAGATTAGGAGAATGGAATGTCGAAAGTAATCAGTAATATAAAATTAGGCGATGGTTTTTATTTAATGGATACCGATGCAAAAGAAAATGTAGAAGTAGGTCAATTTTATATGGTTAGAGGATGGGGTGAATATCCTCTTCTTTCAAGACCTATAAGCGTATTTGATATAAATGAAAATGGAGTTAGATTTCTTTATAAAGTAGTAGGTAAAGGAACCGAAATACTTGCATCACTTAAGGGTGGCGATGATGTAACACTTCAAGGACCTTATGGAAAATCTTTTCCAATGCCAGAAGGAAATGAGCTGACATTTGTAGGCGGAGGAGTGGGAATTGCACCACTATACTATGCGGCAAAAGTCTTCAAAAAACAGAATCCTGATTTGAAAATCAAGATATACTTAGGATTTACAGAAGAGGGAAAACACGAAGAATTATTCAAAGACTTAGATGCAGAAATAATCATAAAAATTGGTGGATTTATTACTGATATAGTCGACTACGAAAATGATAAGCTAATTTACACTTGTGGACCTAAGATAATGATGGAAAAAGTTTATAGAAACGCCAGTGCAGCAGGCGGGGAAGTCTATGTTTCAATGGAGGAAAGAATGGGCTGTGGTGTAGGAGCCTGCCTATCCTGTACTTGTAAGACAACAGAAGGAAATAAAAGAGTATGTAAAGATGGACCAGTATTTAAAGCAGAGGAGGTATTTTTTGATGAATAGACTAAAAACTGAACTATGTGGAGTTGAATTCAAAAATCCTGTATTTGCAGCATCTGGTACATTTGGATACGGCGAAGAATATTCTCAATACTATGATCCAAGTATAGTAGGAGGACTTTGTTCAAAAGGTTTAACACTACATCCTAAAAGTGGAAATGAAGGGATAAGAATTTGGGAGACACCAGCTGGAATAATGAATAGTATAGGACTTGAAAATCCAGGAGTAAAGCATTTTGTTGAGCATGAGCTAGAGAGAATGAAGAGCTTAGGAACAAAGGTTATAGTAAATATAGGTGGAAATTCCATAGAAGAGTATATTGAGGGCGTAGAAATACTTAATGAATATGATTTTGACATATTGGAGCTTAATATATCTTGCCCTAATGTAAAGTCAGGTGGAATGGCATTTGGAATAAAATGTGATACAGCAGAAATGGTAGTGAGCAAAATAAAGCCACTTACAAAACATCCGCTTATGGTTAAATTATCACCTAATGCAGAAAACATTGTAGAAATGGCAAAAGCATGCGAAAGTGCTGGAGCAGATGCACTATCTCTTGTGAATACATTTCAAGGAATGGCAATAGATGTGGATACTAGAAAAATAGTTTTTGAAAATGTCTATGCAGGACTTTCAGGACCGGCAATAAAACCAATAGCACTTAGAATGGTACATCAAGTCTGCAAGGCAGTTGACATTCCAGTAGTTGGACTTGGAGGAATTATGAACTATAAAGATGCTCTAGAATTCATAATGGCAGGTGCAACAGCAGTACAAATTGGGACGGCAAATTTTGTAAATCCCAATGCAATAGAAGAAATAATTAGAGACTTGGATAAATATCTATTAGATAATAATATACAATCCATAGCTGAAATAAGAGGAATACTGTAAAAAACTAAGGAAATAGGTAAAGTTAAAATGTAACTTTACCTATTTTTATTTTCCTCATTAAAATAGTATAAAATTTAACAAAAAGCGATATAATTGATTTGTAATGGGTATATTGCGAATATACATAAAAATAGTTCAAAAAAATATAGGAGGGATAGTGTGAAAATAAGAGTAAAAAAAGCTGCTGTTATAGTACTATCTATATTATTAATATCTATTGGTTCAATTAGTACTTTAGCAGCAAATAACAATGATGAACTTCACTTGGAATCAACAATAACACTATATAGCGACGAAGTAGAATCATTAAAAGACGGGGAGAAGAACGTGGAGCCTATGTCAAATGGCGATACATATAATGATGTCTGGTTGCAGGAAAAAATTGATGCTGGAGGGAATATTGTATTAGACAAAGATGTGGTATTGGGTAAGACAATCAACTTACCATCAAAAAGCGTAATTATAGATGGAGGAGATAATAAACATAGCATAAAGTTAGCAGAAAGTTTTAAAGGCAGACATTTTGGTGGTTATCCTAGTGGAAGTAATACGTATACTTTTAAAAATCTAAAAATTGAAGGACATAATAAATCGGCACCTGGAAATTCTAACAACAATAGAATTATAGGTGGTGGAATTGATATGATGCAGGGAACAGATAAGATGAAGTTTATCTTTGAAGACTTCTTAATTACCGGATGCCATACTACTTCGCAAGGTGGCGCTATTAATCTTAATAATCCAACGGTTATACTAAAAAATACTATTTTTGAAAATAACTCTGCAACTACAAGTGGTGGAGCTATTGCAAAAAATGGTGGTGGTAGTATTACTATTAATGGAGGAGAGTTCAGAAATAATAGTGCATATAATGGGCAGGGAGGTGTAATAGCTGGACCGAAAGCCAAAATATACATTGATGAGTCAACTTTTGAGAAGAATTATGCAAAAGAAAATGGAGGAGCAATCGCACCTAGTGGTAACCATTTTGAAGCACTAGAAATCAATAATTCGGTTTTTGAGCAAAATAAGTCAGATGCAAATGGTGGAGCTATATATACAAATACACAAATTCCTACTTATGTGTATATAACAAACTGTGAATTTATAGAAAATAAGGCAGTAGAAGGTGGAGCTGTAAGCCAATTCGATAATGAATCTTCTGGAGTTTATTATAAGGATTGCAGTTTTATTGGCAATATTGCATCTAAGATAGGTGGAGCAATTCATGTTTATAACAAAAAATCTCATCAAATATATTTGAATAATATTGATTTTTCTGAAAATAAAGCTGCAAAAGATGGTATTTACTGGGAAGTTGAAAATCCAAGAGCTGGTCCAAGTAGTTTGGGACTAGCTGGACAATATAATTTAGTAAAAGGATCTGAAGATACTCAGATATTGCCATATGACAAGAGAATTTTAAATATGAAAGGGAAAACATATTCCAAAGCAATTCAAGAAGGCGTTATCTATTCAAATCCATTTAATAATCATGATATTGCATATGACACAGAATACACAGTGTATTTTTATAATTCAAACACTGGGGACAATAAATTTGTAAGGTTTGGAAACAATGAAAAAGTGGTTGCACCAGATGGATTTGAAAAATTTCCGGGGTTCATATTTAGAGGCTGGAAAGTAGCGTATTATAGTGATCCAAAATTTGCTAACTTAGGATGGATTCCAGAAGATTGGAATGAAAACATACCTTATATGTTCAAACAAGAAGAACTTACAGGACATGTGTACTTATTACCTACTTGGGAAAAAGCTGCAAGTATAGTTTATTATTTAAACGATGGAAGTGATAAGAAGGAATATATTAATTTTGAAAAGAATACTGAGGCAGAAATTGTGTCTTATGAAAATGTGAATAGTACATGGATAGCCCCTGATGGAAAGGAATTCGATTGTTGGAATACGAAAGCCGATGGTTCTGGAGAAACATATGAAATAGGCAAAAAGTTCACTGCAACGGAAGATTATTTGGATCTATATGCTATTTGGAAAGATGAAATTGAACCTGTAAACGAATATGAAATTAAATACTTTGGAAATGGTAATACTGATGGTAGTGTACCTATAGACAATCATAAATATGATTTGAATGAAGATGCAACAGTCTTACCAAAGGGAGATTTAATTAAAAGAGACTCTACGTTTACAGGCTGGAATACGAAAGCCGATGGTAGTGGTAAATCATATAAACCTGGAGATGTATTCAAAATTGAAAATAGCGTGAATCTTTACGCACAATGGAAATACGATGGAGATACTGATTTAGATAAAGACAAAGACAAAGACAAAGACTATAATATGGATTTTTTAATGTGGAATTGGCATACTGAAAAACCAATTGAAACAGTTATTCACAGAGCATATGTAAATGGATACCCAGATGGAAGTATTAGACCACAAGGAGAAATAACAAGAGGAGAAGTTGCAGCAATCATAGCAAGACTTCACGCAGATGTTGAAGAAATTGTATATGGAGTAGAAAATAACTATTCAGATGTAAACTCAACAGATTGGTATTCAAAACATATTTTATATGTAAGGGATAAAGGTTTAATGGAAGGCTATGAAGATGGAACATTTAAACCAGAAAATAAAATCACTAGAGCAGAGTACGTAACGGTAGTAGCACGATTTAAAGGTTTAGTAGAGATAGATACAAAATTTGAAGATTCAAAAGGTCATTGGGCAGAAGGTTATATAGGAGCAGTAAATGAAAAAGGTTGGATAAGTGGATATCCAGATGGAACATTTAAACCAACAGCTAATATAACTAGAGAAGAAGTAGTAAAGATGACCAATGGAATGCTTGGACGAAGTGTGAAAGCAGAAGGGATTGAAGACTTAAACATAAATAAATTCACAGACTTAGAGTATGGCACATGGTCATATTATGAAATGATTGAAGCTAGTACTAGTCATAAGTGCTTAGATAATGATGAACCATTTGAAACGTGGATAGAAATTTTATAAAGCTATGGTAAAATAAGAACTGATTTTATCAGTTCTTATTTTTATTTATAGAAATGGGTTGACACATTTCCGTAGAAGTGATATATTTATCTCATAAGATACAAATATATCACATAGGAGGTAGTGATAATGGATAAAAGCACATTTAAAGAAAAGATATTAAGTAAAGTTTGGGTAGGCGGCTTTTTGGGTTTCTTTGGATTTACTAAGTTATTTATTCCAGAGATAGAATCATACTTTATGTTTATGTTCTTCATATTTTTTGCATGGTACTGGAATATTAAGATTGATGGGGAGATAGTTGATGAAAGACTACTAGAGAATAAACTGAAAGCGAGTAGTTATGGTTTTGGAGTTTCATTTTTAGTAATTTATATAATCATAATCCTATTAAATTCGTATACTATAAACTTTTTTCCATTCTTAGAATCCATAGAGGCAAGATATGATTTTTTAACGGCTATAGTAGTATTAAGCCTTGCACTAGGAGTAAATTTAACTTCATATCTAACCTATAAATATGAAGTGCAGGATTAAATTATGGCTGAATACATAAGTAATATAAGAGAGTATAGGATAAAAGCAAATCTCACACAAGAAGAACTTGCTGAAAAAGTTGGAGTTCGAAGGGAAACTATCGGAAGACTTGAGAATGGAAAGTATAATCCATCACTAAAATTAGCACATGATATTGCTAAAACACTTAATGCAAAAATCGAAGATTTATTTATATTTGAAGATTAGAATATAAAAAGAGCACTGGAGTGCTCTTTTTATTTAAGATAAACTAAATGTCAAAGAAAAATTTTCTAAATTCATCTTGAGCATGTTTTTTAAGACCTTTGCTGATGGGAACCCTTTGTTTATTAGATAGTATGAAGTCATTATTATCTAAGTCTACTACATGCAATAGATTTACAATATAACTTCTATGACATGAAATAAATGGATAACCACCTAGTTGATCCTTAAGGTTTCCAATAGTCATATTAGGGGAGAAATCTCCATGAGAGGTATAAATTATTGTGTTGTGACTCATGGCTTCTAGACAATAGATATCTTTTAGACATATCTTTATTAATTCTCTATTTACCATGATTTCAATAGTAGTTCCATAAAGGTTGATTTTCTCCTTACATTTATTCATAGCTTTATTGAATTCGCTTTTTGTAACTGGTTTGACTATATAGTAATTGGCATCAACCTGATAACTGGAAACTGCATGTTCTAAGCTTATTGTATTGAATATAATGGCAACATCTGTATCAGTTTTTCTAATTTTTTTGGCTACATCCATCCCAGTTATACCTGATTTATCCATGTATATGTCTAAAAAAACGATTTGATATAGATTAGGCTTAAAGTTCTTTAGAAAATCTTCTCCATTGAAATATACATCTATATCCACATTGAGCCTATTTACCTTTGCGTATTCCTCAATGAGTTTATATATATGCTCACTGTCTGTTTTCAAATCTTCACAAATTGCTATTTTCATCTTACTCAATCCTTTCTTTCAAAGGAAGTAATACTTCGCTGTGAAATAAATTGCCATCTGACGAATAAAAAACTGCTTGGCCATTATAGAATTTGCTTATTGAAATGACTGAAGATAGTCCTATACCAGCTCGTCCATATTCTTTTCGTGACAAAAAGGCGCCGTTTTGATAATTTGATATTCCATCAAATACATTTACAACAGATACTCCAAAATGATTAATTTTACTGAAAATATTCACCTCTATACTACGATTTTTCTTAGGGATTACCATAGATGCTTCTATGGCATTTTCCAGTATATTATTAATAATGATACTTAAATCCACATCCTTTATGGGCAGTTCTCTAGGAATTGAGACTTTAACAATGAAAGGTATATCTTCTTGTTGTGCTCGAGTGGCATATAAGCGTAATATCATATCGATTATGAAATGGTCGCAATAGGATACTTGTGAGCTAGAGCTAACAGTATCAGATATTGATACGATATAATCTCTTAGTTTTTCTGTATTTTCCAATTGTGATAGTTCATTTATTATGGATAAATGATGTCTAAAATCATGTCTATTGACCCTTAACTCCTCTTCTTTTTCTAAAAGCATAGGATAATACGTTTTTTGCACATCTAAAATATTTGAAACATTTTTTATGCCCTCTTCAAGTTTGATTCTATATCTCAGTTCATTACCAATCTCTATTATAAATATACTATTTAATAGGACTATGTATATTAATCCTGATATCTCCAAAAACCAACCATATCTAATTGGTTCGAATATCGGAAGAAATCTGTCCATAAATAATGACATCGATAAAATGATTGCTCCTATGAGCATAGTTTTTGAGTGAACGTGCTCATAAGAAGATGCTAACAAACTAGATGCAAATAAGAAGATTGCAGAAATCAATATAAAAAGTTCAAGTAAAAAAGAGTAAAATAACATGATGTCTAGATTATTCTTCATTAAAAAGTGTAAAGAAGCACCACAAATACATATAAATACTCCAAATGACTTAATCATTTTTGTAAGTATATTGTCTAGATTTAGTAATTGAGATTGTATCATTATTATAATCAATAGAAATGCTGGGAAGGAAACTAGTTCCAAAGCATATCCACTAATTGGTATAGACCAAATAGAATGTAGTACTGGAAATGCTATAAATATTGTGAAAAACATACATAATATAAACAGATACATTAACAAAATACTATCGTTTCGATAGTTTCTTCTGAAAACACCATATATTATGAGATTAATAAATCCTATTCCAAGTGACAGTATTATTGCTGCAAACCTTATGCCAAAGGTAGTGTTAATATTCTTATCGACAATTTCTGATAAACCAAAAGTAGGTGGATAAACCATCCCACTATAAAAATGATCATAGTCAGAAACGGCTATAAGAATTTCAACTTTATCCAATCCATTAACAGTGTATTTAAAAGTTCTGGTGTCCGATTCATAATGATCTTTATTAGGATTTCCCATTTGTTTTACTAATTCTCCATTAATGTATAGTTTATATGCACTGTATATTTCAGGAAGTTCCAAAGTAAAATTGTCTTTGTTTTCAGGAAGAATTATATTCATCCTATATGTTGCAGAACCATGTGGATTTCTATTGGGAGAATTTTTTTCAAAACCCAAATACTGTCCAATAAACACATATTCATCAGGGATTAGGATATTGTCGTCGAAATCCTTTGGCTCCAATAATCTATTTCTATATATTTCCCAATCGTCTATTAGATAAGTGTATCCGTATTCATTGATGGCATATTTAGGAAATACTAATAAGCCATTATTTCCTTGTGGTCCACCATGAGTATATTTATTGTCATGTTTGTACATCATAAAAAACAATATAGAAGAACAAACGGCGATTAGAAGTATTAATAAGCTTAGGGTAATATTAATTGAGCTTTTCATGAGCTTTTTCATTTCAATCACCTTTTACGTGAAAATACTAAATAAATGGATACTCCAATAACTCCAAGTGCACACATGAATACTATTGTTAAAACAGAGTTACGTTGTGAGTTATTCTCATCATTATCATTTTCCACATCTGTTGTTTCCATTTCCTTATTATCCAAACTGTCTTTATTAACGCTATATTTATAAACTTCATTGTTATTAATTGCATTCAAATTTTGATCTGCTATAGCTTCGTTATTGTCAGATTCATAAAATTGATTTTCAATAATTAAGCTATCACCATTTTTTATCAAAAGCTCAGGTTCAGATTCGTTCACTTTTTCTTTATCATTGATTTTAATAACAGATTGAATGGTTTTGTCAGTTTTCTTAATGATAACAGATAATTTGTCTTTTGCGCCCAATGATAAGGAACGTAAATAATCAGTAGGTATACTAATTGACAAGTTATTTTTGATATAAGTTATGTATTGATCAGATGCTAGAAGTCTATTTGACAAATTATCACCAAAATCATTGAATATTATTTCTTCATCTCTATTTTCAGAATAATCATCGTCATCTCTTTCATTAGGACCTTTTGGATGTTCAGGATCATTTTTGTCATCAGGATTTGGATCTGGTTTGGTCTGTTCCTCCCTGTCTATTCCAGGAGGTATTCCTTCTTGAAAGTCGAATTCTAATTCACCATCAGATTTATATATAACTATATAGTTGGAATATTTATTTCCGTCATATTTAATTGCTAGGGAAGTTATGCTTTCTTCTTCCAAATTTGAAGTATTAATCAATATGGAATTCCCTTCCATAGAGAATATATTTAAATGAGAAACCTCTTCATAATTGATCCAGTCCTCTACTAATCCATTTAAAGTACACATTATTTGAGGGTTATTTGCATCGTATAGCCAAGTGATTTTATAGATTTCATCATTGACACGACTAAGTACATCTAAATATATCGCATCACCAGGTATTATATGAAGACTAGGAAGAAATAAACCGGGCTTCATTATAAAATCAGATGGCAAATCTAAATGAATTAGAGTGTAAGAAGACACATGATTAAGATAAAAATAATCAAATAATATTTCATAATTCCAAATAATCTTATCTCCATATTCAGTATAAAGATAGATTTCATTACCATAATTTAAGTCGTTCATCAAATAGTTTTCTAGAGATTCTCTAGTTATTCCAACTGGAACGATTGGATTGTAATTAGTTACATGTGGGATTTCATAATCAACAATAACAATTTGACTCGTTTCAGTATCATCATATACATATACGTATCGTTCTACAGTTATCGGCTCATCTAAAAATTTATAGCCTTCAGGTAATAATACTTCACCAATTATTTTATGGCGACCTGCTCCATACTCATTAGCATTAAAGTCCTCGTATTTCCACTCCACATTACAGACTAATTCATTATTATCATATGAAGCAGTAGCTTTATCGTCTAAATTAAGAGATTCAGAGTTTAAGCCAGTTTTTAATAAAACCGAATCACTGAAATGTAGCTCAACAGATTCTATAATAATATCTTCATTTGGATTGGTTTGTTCTTCTTTCGTTATGACTACAGGTATCTTAATAATTGGGATTTCTCCTAGGAATATATATTTATCATCGAGCGTGATATCTCCCAAAATATAAGTAGTTCCAATATTTGAATTATCAAAATCCTCATATCTCCATGTAATTTCAAATTCTACAGTATCAGAAATAGTGTGTCCTAAAATTATTTTAGGCAGTTTTAAGTTTGAAACACTTTCCCCAATATGTAGTAAAAGCTTGTCATGTTCAGTAGGAAGTTCAAACTCATATATTTCTATGGTTTCAGATTCCTCTATGTCATCAAAACTTTCTGCATCTTCTAATTTTTCTAGTTCAGTATCTACTTGAACACTATTAAGATCATTTATTAAGTTTAAATCTTCGGCATATGTGTTTGACAATGTGGTCATTATAAATATTAGGAGAACATATGCGAATGGAAAAAATCTTTTTTTCATAGTAATCATCTCCAGTTAATCTGATTTTATCATAGCATTATTATCTTTACAAAGTTTAAGTGGAAAATAATTAACTAATAATGTAAAAAACTATATACTTTCACTATTATAAAATAAAATTTCTATAAAATACAGCGAAAAAGATAGCCGTTCGTGAAGTTTCAAGGCATTTCATTCGCTTTCTATAGAAATGAAATAATTGAGTTGATAAACTTGGGTTAAATAAACTAGATACTATGATAAAGCATTAATTTAAAGTTCAGGAGGTGAAAAAATGAACATAGCAATTATTGGCGGCTCCGAAGCCAAACGTGCCGAACTGGAGCAAATGATTTTGTCAAACTCTAATAGAAGTAAAGCCTACAGCATAGTTTGCTATGAATTTATAGAAGATGAACAAATATATGTTAATAGTAAAGTTTCCGTAGCATTCATTTTTGTTGAGAATAGTAAGATTCTATACAGAATAAAAGAATTTATTGATGGAAATGACAAGGTATCTATTGTAGTGGTAAGTAATCGTCCTGAATATGCATTAGAAAGTATAAGACTAAATATTAAATACTATCTGCTGTATCCCTTAGAGCAATATGAAGTTTTAGAAGCACTAAAAAGAAGCGAGGTGGTTCTATGAGCTTTTCAATATTGGTTTTTGACGAATCAAAAGTGGCAGCAATGCGTTTAATCGATGAAATAGAAGACATTGTGAAGAATATAAATTACGATATTACTTTCTACATATATAAACCAAATGATGTTTTCACAAAAGAGACTATTGAGAAAGGTAAATTAATTTTTTTTACTATTGAGAATATGTATGATTTAGAAGCTGCCAGAAAATTTGCAATATTTCATAATGACTCTACTTTGATCATAGTGAGTAATACGGAAGAGTTTGGAACTTGGTCATGGGAATTAGGTGCAGATTATTACTTAGTCAAACCCATAGAGCGAAAAGAATTACTTAAAGCAATCGTGAAAAGTAGTTCTATTGAAAGAAAAAGATTAGCAGGTATGTAGTTTAGAGGCAATTAACTATTATAAATTCGGCAAGATTCATATATTTATAGAGTTATTATTCATTATATTGATACTGGGAAGTATTTAGATTGTGAATTGTAATAAATGATTATTTAAAAGGAGGAAATCATGAAATCTAATAGGAGAATCATATCTTTGCTATTGGCAGTAATAGTATTTATGATTACTTTCCCAAGTGGAATTTTTGCTCAAGACAATTTGCCAAATAGTAATATAAATGAGGACACTACAATCATCGAAAATTTAGAACCAGTTGGAGAAAATCCTGATGAAGAAGAACCTGAAACAGATAAAACTGGTGAAATTGATGAAAATGGTGAAGGCTCAGAAATAACTGGAGAAGGTGAAGACAAAAGTAATGATGAGGAGCCAATAATAAATGAAGATGATTTGCAAAGAGTGTTTGAAGAACGAAAAAATCAAATTTTTGCAGAGATAAACGCTCTTTATGATGAGATTAAAGAGTTCGTAAAAGGAAATGATGAAAAATTTGAGATTATACAAAATGCACAAAATGAATTTAATGATAGCTTTATTAATATAAGTTCAATCGAAGAACTAGATCAATTATATGAAATACAATTATTAAAGATTGGCGAGCTAAAGGATAGTTTATCAAATATAAACGACGAATTAGCTGAGTATAAAAAGAATATTATAGAAGAGATTACTATCAAATATGAAGATATGCTAAAATTGAATGTTGACAATGAAGAAATTAAGATAATACAGGATTATATTGAAATTTTTACAGTAAGTATTGAAATGGCAGCTAGCATGGAAGAAATAGATGATCTGTATACTTCTGAATTAAATATGTTTAAAATGATAGAAGGTATAGATACTGAACTAGGAGAAAACCCTGACAATCTGCCTGGACCTATTGAGATTGAGGCACCATTTATAGAGAGTGGTTTTATAGATGAAAATTTAAAAAGCATGAGTAGAATGTCTAAGTATTCAGGGGAATTAGAACCTGGTGAAGTTAAGATGACTAAGACAGCGACTCCGGTTGAAGGAATGGTAAATACTTGGGATATCGAAATTAGGGTAGAAGGACAAAATATTAGTTCTTCATCAGATATAGTTCTTCTAATTGACATATCTCAAAGTATGGAAGGGTCAAAGTTAAAAGCAGCTACTAAAGCTGCAGTGGAATTTGCTAATCAACTATTAAATGAAGAAAACATTGATACGAGAATCGCAGTAGTATCGTTTTCTGATAAAATCAAAATAGAGCAAGGATTAACAAAGGATAAACAAAAAGTTTTAAATGCTATTAAAGGACTTAGTGTAAATGGAGGGACTTTTACTCAGGCTGGTATAAATCAAGCAGTTTCAATCTTAAAAGATTCAAATGCTAAGCTGAAAAATATTGTACTTCTTTCAGATGGGGTACCAACTTATAGCTATGGCATAAAAAATCCGAATAATTATACATATAAATATGATTCTTCACTTTTTGCAGATTATTATGAAACAACAGAAAATATTCCTAAAGAAGAATATATATATAATAGGACTGTTGGGGATGGTACAGGTCTTAGGACACGTTATGAAGGGATATTTAATCGAAAATATTATAATCATGGAAATAGTGCTATAGCAGAAGCTAACTTTGCAAAAAACGATGGTAATACTATATATACAATTTCATTGGAATCAGACAATGATGGGAAAAGAATACTAAATAAAATTGCATCTCAAAACAAATCATTTACTGGTAGCTCATCTGATTTATCCAGAATATTTAATGAAATAGGTGGAGATATAATTTTAGCAGCAAAAGAAGCAAAAGTTTCAGATCCGATGGGACAAGGCTTCACTGTTTTTGGGAAAGCATCAGATATAAGTGTAAGCACTGGGAAATATAGTTATGACTCTGATAAAAAACATATTGATTGGATTATAGGAACACTATCAGAACCTATATTGCCTGGTTCAGATATAAAATTTGCGACAATGAAATACAGAGTTGAAATTGATGATGATATTTTAAATGCTACACCATCTGATGGTAAAAATTACTTAACCAATGGTGAAACAGTTTTAGAATATACTGATAATAATAATAATAGAAAGAGAATATACGCAGATGTTCCAAGCGCTGATCCAATAATTTTAGCTCTTGAGAAAAAGCTTATAAACAGTTTAGGTTTTGAAATAAAAGCTAAAGATATGGGAAGTGATGAGAGATTTTTTGATATCCATGTAACAAGTGATCAAGGATATGATCATACTTATAAATTAAATGCAGGACAAAAGAGTGTAATGACCAATTTGAGATTAGAAGATACTTATACGGTTATAGAAGATAAATTTAGTGGTAACACCACTCACTCTGCAAGTGATTATGAAATTTCCTATAATATCTATGGAAAAGACACTGATAAATTTATAATAAATCAAGGTGATTCTGATACTCCAGTAATAGTAACAAATAGAGAATTACCATTAGGTGAACTTACTGTAACGAAGTTATTTAATCCAGGGGTTACTAAGACAAAAAGAAGTTTAAGTGCACCAGAATTTAAATTTGAATTAATAGGTCCAAAAAAAGCTGATGGCACTAGTTCATTAGATGGAATTAAAGGGCTGGCTTTAGAAAATGGGAAATATGTATTTATATTAAAAGCTGGAGAATCAAAGACATTTAAAAATTTACCATATGCAGAATATCAAGTAGTTGAAATTGAAACAAATGGCTTTATACCAAGCTATTCAACTTCAGAAGGAAAAATCACTTTAAAGATTGATCAAAAAGTTGGAGAGGTTATGGTAACTAATACTCCTAAAGATGATGATAAAACTATAGAAGTAAAAGTAGAAAAAGTATGGGATGGTGGTTTAGAGACAAATCCAAGTGCAATAATAGAGCTATGGAGAAAAGGTTTAGAAAAAGACGGTAAAACTCCAATAGATGAAAGTGTTGAAAACTTTACAGCAACCAAAGTTAAGACACTAGAAACATTTAAAAATCTAGCTAAGTTTGATCCAAGTGGTAGAGAATTTGAATACTATGTAAAAGAGACAAAGGTTCCAACAAACTATACAGTAGATTACAGTGGAGACCAAGCTACTGGCTTTAAAGTATACAACACATACAAATCATCACATACAGAATTAGAAGTAACAAAAATTTGGACTGGTGACGAAAAAGTTACTAGACCAGTTATGAATGTAGAGTTGTGGAGAAAAGTTGGAGATAAAGAGGAAAAAGTTGAAGGGGCAGAGGTAAAAGAATTTACTGAAACCAACACAGTAGCAAAGTGGACAGGATTAGAGAAGACCGATGCAGCTGGAAAAGAGTACGAATACTTTGCCAAAGAAGACTTTAAAGACAAAACAGATATAAACAATGAAAACTGGATACTAGGTAAATATGATAAAGACAACAAATCATTTACCAATAGTGTAAAAGCACCAACAGGAAAATTGACAATAACGAAAATTTTAGAAAATGAGCCGAGTTCAATAGCTAGACGTTCACTATTAAATAGTGAACCACTGTTGTTCAAAGTAAAAGTTACTGGACATAACTTTGAAGGTACAGTAGAACTAAAAGCAGGTCAGAGCTTTACAATTGAAGGACTGTACAGCGGAGAATATAAAGTAGAAGAAGTAGAAGCATATGGATACGCTCCAGTTTATACTCCTGAGGGTGGAAAAATAGAAGTAAGAGCAGATAAAACTTCACAAGTGACAATAACCAATACAAATACAGGTGGAGGAGAAACCAATATAGAAGTAACGGTAGAAAAAGTATGGGAAGGTGGCTTAGAGACAAATCCAAGTACAACAATAGAGCTATGGAGAAAAGGTGTAGACTTAGCAGATAAAGAGATAGATGAAAGTGTTGGCGAATTCATAGCAACAAAAGATAAGACATCAGAAATATTTAAAAATCTAGCTAAGAATGACCCAAGCGGTAGAGCATTTGAATATTATGTAAAAGAACCAACAGTACCAGATAATTACAAAGCAAGTATAGAAGGCTTTACAGTAACCAACACCTACCTATGTCGTGAAGATTTAATAGGTACTAAGACTTGGGAACATGGAGATAATCCTGAAGAAAATCATCCAGAAGAAATAACAGTGATTTTAAAAGCTAATGGAACAAAGGTAGATAGTAAGAAAGTAAGAAGAGAAAATGATTGGATGTATGAATTTGAAGGACAACCTATATCTAATGAATATGGGAAAATCGTCTACACGATAGATGAGGAAGACATTCCAAATTATGAAAAGGAAATACTAGGATTGGATATAAAGAATATATTTAAAAATCCTGAGGTTAAACTTACAAATAAGAAAACAGACAATTTAAATGGATCAAAAGTTAGAATAGGAGACAGCTTCAAGTATTATATCACTATTAAAAATGAAGGTGAAAATACTGTTAAAGATATTAAAGTTACTGATAGAGTTCCAAGACAATTAGATATATTAAGTGTTGAACAAAAAGATTCTATTATAAGTGGTCAAACTATTGAATACACAGTTCCAACGATTAAAGCTGGAGAGACTTTCACTCTTACAATAGAAGTCGAAGTAAACTCAAAAGCAAGAGATAAGGACATAATAAAGAATGTGGCTGTAGTAAACGATAAAGACATTCCAAGTAGAGAACTAGAAGTAGACGATTGGCATATAATATGGTGGGATTATTTGGACAGAGCTAATCACTATTCATATTTGGTAGGCTATCCAGATGGAACTGTAAGACCAGAAGCCGAAATAACTAGGGGAGAAGTTGCTACTATATTTTATAGAATGATGACTGAAGACGCAAGAGATAGGTATAGAAGTAGAGAAAATAACTACTCAGATGTTAATAGAACTGACTGGTATAATATAGCGATATCCACATTGAGCAATGCAGGAGCGCTTGAGGGTTATCCAGATGGATCATTCAGACCAGAAAGAAGTATTACCAGAGGAGAATTTGCTGCAATGGCATCAAGATTTTTATCTGAAAAAGGCTCTTTAACTGATAATAAATTTACAGATATAAGAGGCAACCGGGCTGAAAAAGCAATAGAAGAATTAGCATCACATGGATTAATAAATGGTTATCCAGATGGATCATTTAGACCGAATAAGGAAATTACCAGAGCAGAAGCAGTTACTCTTGTGAATTCAATTTTGGATAGGACGCCACATAAGGATAAATTAATCGATGGTATGGAAACTTGGCCAGACAATAATAGAGGTGCTTGGTACTATGCTCAAATCCAAGAAGCAACAAATTCACATGAGTATGAAAGAGCAAACACCACTACTAGAGAAACATGGACTAAGTTATTACCAAATAAGGATTGGACATTATTAGAATGATAGTTTAGTGATTAATGCTTGAAATAGCATAAGTATTTAAATAGTAAGAGCTCGCATTTAGCGAGCTCTTACTATTTCACAACATACATTGTTGCAAGCATTTTTGCAATGATTACATCCTCTTCATCCATTACAGAAACTTCCACTACAACTAGTGTTTTACCGCTTTTTATTACATCACCGATGGCAAACAATTTATTAGCACTGGCAGGTCTAAGAAAGTTAATCTTAAATTCTGATGATAGCACGTCTGCATCTTCTGGCATAACTGTTAGTGCTGCGTATCCTCCTGCGACATCTGCTAAAGATGCAATAAAGCCACCATGCATAAACCCATTTTGTTGGTGTAGAGATTCTTTATTTTCACAGGATATTACTACTCTACCTTTTTCTACATATTCGAGTTCAGCACCTAATAGCTTTAAAAAACTTTGGCTGTAAAAGCTTTCATGAATTCTTTCGTATATTCGGTCAGTTTCATTTCTATCTACTATGTCCATATTATGTTCCTTTCAAAATCAAGTAATTATTCTTTATCATCTTCTTTAGCGTTTTTCTTATCCTTATACTGTTTACTAAATAGCATAATTGCTATAAAAATCATCAATCCACCGATTGAATAGTCTTTTATATAGATTAAATATATTCCTGTTATTATGCATATGAATGCAATAACATTGAAGTTCGTCATATTCCCAAAACCCATAAAATTCATTTTAACGCCTTTTTTCTATGGTATTATTATAGATTATTTTAGAGAAAAATGAAAGGGAATCAGATTATTATTGAAAATTAGATATAATGGGTATAATACACGAATGGAGGAATGCTATGAAAGACAATGATAAAAGGAATTTACTAATAGATTATTTCAAAGACAATGAAAAAACAAGTTCAAATGTGAAATTAGGACCGGAATTTGAACATATTATAGTAGATAGAGAAACTTATGATTCAGTATCATATTATGGAGAAAACGGAGTTAATGCCATATTTAAAAAATTGGTTAAAAATGGATGGAAACCCGAATATGAAGGAGATAATATCCTTGCGCTTAGCAAAGATGGAATGTTTGTGACCACAGAACCTGGTGGTCAATTTGAATTTAGCTGTACTCAACAAACGAATGTATCGGAAATAGATTGTATTTACAATAAGTTCTTCGAAGAATTATTACCTATTTTAGACGAGTACAATTATGACATTCTTGGAATTGGATACCATCCTAAGACGAAAATAAATGAAATAAGACTATTACCAAAATTTAGATATGATTCAATGTTTGACTATTTTAAAAATCATGGAACTATGGGACATAATATGATGAAGGGAACGGCTGCTCTTCAGATTTCAATAGATTTTATCAATGAAGAAGACTATATTAAAAAGTCACTAGTTACCAGTGTTCTTTCAAATGCATTTTATTCTCTAATGGAGAATGTTTTTGTATTTGAGGGAGAGATTACTGATGCCCATAATATGCGCGCTAAAATTTGGGAAAATACAGATTCTGATCGTTCAGGGCTTATTAAAGCTGTCTTTAAAGATGATTTTTCCTATAGGGCATATGCAGACTATTTATTGAACACTAAGTCTGTTTTTGGATATGTGGATGGGAAATTTGAGTATACTGGTGAAAAACTGATTAAAGATTTGATTAACGAAAATTCTACAGTAGAAGAAATAGAGCATTTAATGACAATGGTGTTTCCGGATATTAGAACTAAGAAGTTTTTAGAAATAAGAGTTGCTGATGCTGTTCCTTATCCTCTAAATATGGCCTATTTTGCTTTGATAAAGGGACTTTTATATAGCGAGGATAATTTAAACGCTCTTTATGAAAAATTTAAACACATTAGCTATGATTATATGATAAAATCAAGAAATGAAATGTTTGAAAAGGGACAAGATACCGAATTTGCTGGTCAGACCCTATATGAATTACAAATGGATTTACTTGAAATGGCTAAGAATGGATTAGATGAAAATGAAGCTAGTTATTTAAAATCCTTGGAAGAAATGTTAAATAGAAAGACTAATCCATATGGAATAAGTAAGGCAAATTACAATGGAAATATAAAAGATGCTGTATCTTGGACAAAAATTGATTTGGGGAGGAAATAAATGCATAGCTAGAATATCATAAATGAGTATATAGAATTAATTAAGTCTAATCCTGAAGAATACTATCAGGATTACTTAATTGCAAAAGATAAAATTAAGAATTCCACTGCTTATTATGCTGGGAAGCCTGTACCTTTTGAATATCAACCTTTTTTTGTTGATAATATAGACTTAGAGAATTTCAAGTATATCACTGATACTATGATGAGTATTGGTAAGAAAGCGGTAGCAGAATATAAGAAGAATCCAGAATACAGAAAACTGTTTGATTTTCCAGACTTTATTGAAGAAATGATTCTTGTAGATAACGGATATGGTGTAGAAATCCCAATGGCTCGTTTCGATATATTCTATAACGGAGCTGATGATTTTCAATTCTGTGAAATAAATACTGACGGTTCATCTGCGATGAATGAAGACAATGTTATTGCTGAGATGATGTTACAGATGAAGTCAATTAAAGATATGAAAAAAGACTATCAGTTTAGTTATTTTGAACTATTTGATTCTTGGGTTGCTGAGTCTTTGGAAATTTATAAGAAATACGATCCGACCAACAGGACTCCTAATGTTGCTATTTTAGACTTTAATGAAAGCATTACGGAAAATGAGTTTGTAAAGTTTAAGGAAGCTTATGAAAGAGTTGGATTGAATTGTGAAATAGTAGATCCTAGAGAATTGAAATACACTGATGGGAAACTTTATTTTGGTGATTTCAAGATAGACATGATTTACAGAAGACTTGTAACTTATGAATTAATAGAGAAAAAAGACCAAGCAGAAGAATTTATCAAAGCTTATTTGGATGGTGCTGTTTGTACGATTGGTTCAATAGAAAGCCAGATAATTCATAATAAGATATTCTTTAAGATAATGCATGATGAGGAAACTAAAGTCTTATTATCGCCTGAAGAAGTGGAATTCATTGAAAAACACGTTCCTTTTACGGGACTTTTCGGTGGAGATGAATCTGTATTTGAAGAAGTGAAACAAAATAGAGAAAAGTACATTCTAAAACCTACTGATAAAAATGCTGGTCAAGGCGTATTTGAAGGTCAATCTTTAAGCCAAGAGGAATGGGAGCATAGACTTGAAGAAAGTTTCAATAACGATTATTTATACCAAGAGTTTATCCCTCATAAAGTAGTTTCTACAGTTCATTTCGATGAAAATGGTGAAGTGTCTGTTAGAGAACTCGGAAATATGGCAGGTCTTTTTATGTACAATGAAAAACTTGCAGGGCTATATGTAAGATTAGGTAGTAAACCTATTATTGCAGGAATTGTTGAGTCTTTTACTTCTCCAGGAATTTTAGCTGTTAGAAGAAATATGGACGATATACTTCCAAGGATTAACGAATTGGCAAATAAGAAGAAAACTGCTGATTTAGATGAAGCTGAAACAGAGGAACTAGATAAACTAAGAAAAGAGTATATTTTACGATTTAGAGCTGGAATGAAGAACACATTATTAAATGTGAAAGTTGTAGATGAAGAAGGAAATGATGTAACGGCATTAAAACTTAAAAAGTTGCATCACGAAAAATTGAAGGATATTTAATGACTAATTATATTATAGAAAAAGTATTTGGAAAGAATATAGATTATGATGACACAAATACTAGACTGAAAATTGGATATTTTACAAGTGTGTTGGGAATTATCCTGAATGCACTTTTAACACTGACAAAGATGACCATCGGACTGTTTACTGGATCGATTTCCATAGTGGCAGATGCTTTCAACAATCTGAGTGACACTTCTTCCGCTATTATTACGATAATAGGATTGAAGCTGTCCAGTAAACCGTCAGATGAAGAACATCCTTATGGGCATGGTAGAATTGAATACTTAGCTGCTTTGATAGTATCAATCTTCGTAATCGTAGTAGGGATTCAATTAATAATATCGTCAGTTAAAAGTATTATCTCCCCTAAAGAAATACTGTTTAATAACAGTACTGTTGTTATTTTAATACTGTCTATTTTCATTAAAGTGTTTCTGGCTAATTTTAACAATGTATTAGGAGAGAGAACTAATTCTATTCCATTAAAGGCAACTGGTGCAGATGCTATGGGAGATGTTCTAGTTACTTCTGTGGTACTAGTTTCATTTATAGTAAATAATTTCATCAGTTTTTCTATTGATGGATATATGGGAGTTATAGTTTCACTTATAATTCTACAATCTGGTTATTCACTAGTAAAAGAAACTTTGAGTTCACTTATTGGAGAAGCTCCGCCAGAGGAAATTGTAGATGAAATGCTGGAGAGAATTACAAATCATGAGCATATTTTAGGTGTTCACGACCTTATGATTCATAGCTATGGTCATGGAAACACTATGGCTACACTGGATGTAGAAATTCCATATGACATGGATATAGTTAAAATACATGAGATAATTGATATTATCGAAAGGGAAATTCAAGAGGAAATGAATATAAAGCTGGTAATCCACATGGATCCAGTGGGATATCATACCGAATATGAAAAAGAAGTACTTAGAAAAATTAAAGAAGTGGCTTCTAAATACGAAAGTATTAAAGAAATTCATGACTTTAATATAGTTGAAGATGATGGAGTGGAGACAATCGTTTTTGATGTGGACATCGATGGTAAGATGATGACTGATGATGAAGAAATCGAAAAAATTCATAACGAATTGGTCAAAGAGATAAGTTCTATATATACTGAGTATTCTTATAGTGTTATCTGTAGCAAAGTATATGATTAAATATTAGGCCTTTATAGCATTAATTGATGTTATAAGGGCTTTTTCTATAAGATATTGTGGAATTAATTGAAATATTGGGTCTAAATTAATATAATGAAACAATAGACACAAGGAAACTTTGTAGAAAAGGGGTGCACTATGAAAATAATACTAGCAGGTGCTGGAAAATTAGGATTTAAATTAGCAGAGGAATTAGTTGCTGAGAACATAGATGTAACAATAGTTGATAAAGATGTAGATGTAATTAAAACGGTCAATAATGCAATAGATGTATTGACGGTTAAAGCAAATGTATTGGACTTTGAAACACTAAAAGAACTGGATATAGATACTTTTGACATATTGATAGCCACTACTGAGAATGATGAGACGAATATTCTTACTTGTGCAATAGCTAAACGATTAGGGTGTAAATCTACCATTGCTAGAGTTAGAGACCCGGAATTAGATATACAAAGAGATCTCTTAAAGCAAACTATGGGAATAGATTTGATTATTAACCCTGAAAAAGAAACAGCGACATCAATATTTAAGTATTTGATGAAAAGATATGGTTCATTGACTGATAGTCTTGCTCATGGATTAGTTAAATTGGTAGACTTTAAAATAACTGGTGAAAATGATTTAATCGGTAAGACACTTGCTGAAATAGATACATTTAAAAATTTATTGGTGACAGCTATTTCAAGAAATGGACTTATGATAGTACCTGATGGAAGTACCTCATTGGAAATTGACGATGTGATCTACTTAATAGGTAAAAGTGCTGATATAGATAGTTTTTATAAACATAATACCGACTTTAAATCTCATGGTTTGGTCAATAGAGTTATGATAATGGGCGGCGGTAATGTAGGTTTATATTTAGCTGATATGTTATGTGAAAGTGGACTAGACGTTACTATTGTGGAAATTGATGAGAAGAAATGTAGAGAGCTTAAACAATTACTACCTCATTGTTTAATAATAAATGGTGATGCTACTGATCCAAAATTACTAGAAGACGAAGATATTTCAGAGATGGATGCTTTCGTTGGTCTTACAGGCTTTGATGAGCAAAACTTGCTAATGGCTCTGACTGCAAAGCACTATGGAGTAGGCAAAGTAGTAGCGAAGATAAGTAGACCTAATTATACGCGAGTAGTTGATAAATTATATATAGATGCAGCTTTTAATCCTGCCTATATAACAGCTTCTAATATTCTTAAACGAGTTAGAGGTGGCCGTGCAGTTTCTGTATATTTAATGCTTGGTGGAGAAGCCGAAGTGCTGGAAATAAAATTAGATAAAGAATTAGATGTACTGAATAAATCACTTAAAGAGCTAAATCTACCAAAAGGAATAATAATCGGTTCGGTAGTTGAACATGGAAAAGCGATAATCCCTAATGGTGACACAGTTCTTAGAAAACATCAAAAGATAATAATCTTCTGTTTGAAAGACAATGTTTCAACAGTTAAGAGAATATTTATGCCTAAACCTGAAGAAAAAGGAGGAATACTGCGTGAATTTTGGCGTTCTATCTAATGTAATAGGTAATATATTAATGATATTATCCGTATTGATAGTTCCGTCAATTGGGGTCTCGATTTACCACAGGGGACTTGATCTTATACCCCTTGTATTTACGGCTATATTGACTCTTGGAGTAGGGATAGTATTAAAAGGTATCAAACCTAAAGAAAAGAACATAAAGACGAAAGACGCCCTTCTGATCGTAGTATTAGGGTGGATAACGGTATCTATTTTTGGAGCTATTCCATTTTTATTAAGTGGAGTTATAGCTTCTCCTATAGATGCAATATTTGAGGTAGTATCAGGATTTACGACGACAGGTTCTACAATTTTAACAGATATTGAGTCACTTCCAAATGGATTGCTTTTTTGGAGAAGCTCTACTCACTGGATAGGTGGTATGGGGATACTAGTGTTTACATTGGCTCTTTTGCCGTCTTTAGGAATAGGAGGATTCCAAATCTTTAAGGCGGAGTCTCCTGGACCGGTTGCGTCCAAAATAACACCAAAAATGGTTGATACTGCAAAGAGTTTATACAAGATATACATATTGATAACAGTAGTATTATTTGTGCTTTTATTTGTTGGTGGAATGAATTTTGAAGATGCGGCAATTCATACATTCGGAGTAGTTGGAACAGGAGGTTTTTCCAATAAAAATGCCAGTGTTGCTCATTTTGATAGCACATATATTCATATAGTCATAAGTGTTTTCATGGTAATTTGTGGGACTAACTTCGGACTATTTTATAATTTATTCAATGGGAAAAAAGGCTATTTCAAATATGATGATGAGTTTAAAGCCTATATAAAAATTATTGGCTTTGCAATAGTTTTAATAAGTATAAATCTATTTTTTACCGTATATGATAAATCCTTATTAGCAGTTAGAGATGCAACTTTTCAGGCTACATCGATAATTTCTACTTCTGGATTCGTAACCGCAGATTATGATCTATGGCCTACGTTTTCAAAATTCATACTGTTTATATTAATGATAATTGGATCATCTGCCGGTTCAACTGCTGGTGGACTTAAGATAATTAGGATAGTAGTTATATTTAGAATAATAAAGAAAGAAATCATCAAAGTAGTCCATAAGAGAGCTGTAGTTCCTGTGAAGATAAATGGGAAAAACTTAGATGAAGAAACCGTAAGCGGAATAACCGCATATTTAGGTATGTATTTTATATGTATGTTAATTGGAACGGCTATAATAAGCTTAGAGCAGATAGATTTAATGAGCGCAATAAGTACTTCAATCACTGCACTAAGTAATGTTGGTCCTGGATTTGGGATGGTTGGAGCTACGGCAAATTTTGCTTGGCTGAGCAATCTTTCTAAAATAACTATGACATTGCTAATGCTACTTGGCAGATTGGAATTCTTTACTATAGTGGTGCTTCTAGCGCCGAGAAGTTGGAGAAGGGGAGAAGATAATTGAAAGTGATTTTTAATAATGATTGGCAAGAAGTTCTATCTGAATTTTTAAATTCTGAGTCTTATTCTGAAATTAGGAAGAAACTTATCGAAGAATATAGGACTCAAATAATTTATCCTCCAATGGACAAGATTTATAGCGCATTTTACAATACGAGTTATGAAAACACTAAAGTAGTCATAATAGGTCAAGATCCTTATCATGGAGAAAATCAAGCTAATGGACTCAGTTTTTCTGTGGAAAAAGGGATTAGGATACCACCTTCATTGCTAAATATTTACAAGGAATTAATGACTGATTTAAACTGCACTATGCCTAAGCATGGAGATTTAACTAAATGGTCCAAGCAAGGAGTGTTGCTTTTTAATGCTGGACTGACTGTAAGGGCAGGAGAACCGGCTTCTCATAGTAAATTGGGATGGGGAGAGTTTACTGATTTTGTCATAAAGAAATTGAACGAAAAAGAAACCCCAGTAGTATTCATACTATGGGGAAATTTTGCAAAGAGCAAAGCTAGTTTCATAACAAATCCTATTCATAAGATAATAAGTGGAGTTCATCCAAGCCCACTATCTGCCAGTAGAGGATTTTTTGGATCTAAGCCATTTTCTCAATGTAATGATTTTCTAAAGGAAAATAATCTTGCTGAAATTGATTGGCAAATAGACTAATTACATGAATTTATAAAGAATGAATATGTTTATTACAGTCAATAATGGAACTAAAATAGTAAATTTCAGCTTTTGAGTCTTATGTCTAAAAAGGCTCATTCCGATTATTGAACCAGCTCCGCCGCCAATTAAGGCAAGAAATAGCAAGGAGTTTTCACTAATTCGATATTTATTCTTCTTTGCTTTAGACTTATCTATGAAATAGGCAAAGAAAGCGATAATGTTTATGATTATAAAGTAATTAAGTAACATAATGTAATTCACCTCTGTGAGATTATATCATAAATCTATTTAATTATATATTAGGAGGTTAAGATGAACAGTAAATTATCAAGTTTATTATCTGTAATAATAGTTGCTGCCATAGTGCTCTTTGTAGTCGGAACAGTAATTCCTGCTCTTTTTAAAATTGCAGCTGTGGTTTTAGTAGTTATGATAGTATATGTAGGTGTAAAATCAATAGATGAAAATAGAAATCAGTAGTCCTTTGACTACTGATTTTAGTTTATATTATTAAATCCATGACCTAGAACTTCTGCTGTGTTAGTAACGGTTACAAATGCACTAGGATCTATATCTTGAATAAATAGTTTTAGTTTTACTAAGTCCCTTGAATCGATTACAGTTTTAAGAATCAGTTTTTCGTGTTTAGTGAATCCACCAATACCTTTATATAAGGTAACACCACGATCCAAATCATCAAATATGAATTCTTGTATTTCGTCAATCCGAGAACTAATTACGGTGACTTCTTTGTTGTGATTGAGTCCACTTATTATATAGTCTACGATTATTCCATTTATGATGACACCAAATAAACCGTACATTCCAAGTTCAGGACCATAGTGGAAAACTGCGCCCATAGTTATTATAAAGTCGCATAGAAGCAATGCCTTTCCAAAATCTAGTCCAGTGTACTTATTTAATATCATCCCTAGAATATCTGTCCCACCTGAAGAAGCGTTTTGATTTACAATTAAGCCTATCCCTATGGCAGATAGGGTAACTCCAAAGAATACTTCTAATATTAAATCATTTGTAAATGGCATTCTATTAGGATATATTTTTTCTAATACCATTATAGTGAAAGATATACCTAGACTGGCATAAATCGTTTTACCACCGAAACCACTGCCTAAAAATATAAATGCTACAACAAATAGAATTACGTTTACTATTAACATAATTGAACCTACAGAGAGAGGTATAAAGTTTCTCAAAACTATTGATAGTCCATTTATTCCACCTGCAGCTATGTTTGATGGCATTAAGAAAAAAAATAGACCACACGAAACGAGTAATAGTCCAATAGTTATAATTGCGAATTCTTTTAAAGCTTTTTTAGATGATCTTTTAATTCGTAAACCTCCTCTTCATAATCAATTCAATTATATTAAGTATGAAATGAAATGTCAATTTAAATACAAAGATGAAGTTATATCGCAAAAAAGAGATAAAGTGTAGATATAAGGTAAAACGTTTACAAATTGGTAAAAATACATATAATTTAATAAAAAAGCCTTGACAACTAATGGAATGAATAGTATAATATTAAATTTCCTTGACAAATCAATAGAATTGTGAGATAATCAAAAGGTAAAAACTTGCGGATGTCTTATTTAGGAAGGGTGTATTCTATTGAATAGTATGGATAGCATTAGAGACGAACTTAGAAGTCACATAGGTAAAACGGCAATATTGAAAGCTAATAAGGGAAGAAAGAAAATTGTTACTAAAAAAGGTGTAATAGACGCAGTTTATCCGAGTATTTTCGTAGTTGAGTTACTTGGTCATGAACAAGCAGGTAGAAAAATTTCCTTTACCTATTCTGACGTATTGACAGAAACAGTTCAAATAACGGTTATTGATGACGAGACAATCAAAGAGCAAGATGCGATTATTTCATAGAGGCTACTAGGAGAGAAGACAAGTTGATACTTGTCTTTTTTTGAAATCTTTTTTAGTATTAAAGATCTAAAATAGGTACTTATGTATATTATTGATTTTCATAAAGTGATAATGTATTATAAAGTCAAAGAGTATTTAAAGGAGGAGAGTATATGTCAAAAGCAAAATTTGAAAGAACGAAACCGCATGTTAATATAGGAACTATTGGTCACGTTGACCATGGTAAAACTACGACGACAGCAGCTATTACATTGGTGTTGAATAAGCGATACGGTGGTGGAGAATTTGTTGATTATGCAAATATAGACAAAGCTCCCGAAGAGAGGGAAAGAGGAATTACTATTTCTACTTCTCACGTTGAATACGAAACACCGAAAAGACACTACGCACACGTAGACTGTCCAGGTCACGCTGACTACGTTAAAAACATGATTACAGGTGCTGCTCAAATGGACGGCGCTATCTTAGTAGTAAGTGCTGCAGACGGTCCAATGCCACAAACTAGAGAACATATCGTTCTTGCTAGACAAGTTGGCGTACCAAAAATCGTAGTATTCTTAAACAAAGAAGACCAAGTTGACGACCCAGAACTAATTGAATTAGTTGAAATGGAAATCAGAGACCTTCTTAACGAATACGAATTTGATGGAGATAATACTCCAATCGTTGTTGGCTCGGCTCTTAAAGCATTAGAAGAACCTGATGGACCTTGGGGGGATAAAATTGTTGAACTTATGAAAGCGGTAGATGATTATATTCCAGAACCAGTAAGAGACGTTGACCATCCATTCCTAATGCCAGTGGAAGACGTATTTACTATTACAGGTAGAGGTACAGTTGCAACTGGTAAAGTTGAAAGAGGTAAAGTTAAAGTTCAAGATGAAGTTGAAATCGTAGGTTTACAAGAAAAAGCTAAAAAAGTAGTAGTAACAGGAGTAGAAATGTTCAGAAAATTATTAGATCAAGCAGAAGCTGGAGATAATATCGGAGCATTGCTAAGAGGTGTTACTAGAGATGACATAGAAAGAGGTCAAGTATTGGCTGCGCCAGGAACGATTAAACCTCACACAAAATTTGAAGGTGAAGTTTATGTTCTAGGTAAAGATGAAGGTGGACGTCATACTCCATTCTTCAACGGATATAGACCACAATTCTATTTCAGAACTACTGACGTAACTGGAGATATCCAATTACCAGCAGGAATTGAAATGGTAATGCCAGGAGACAACGCTACATTTACTGTAGAATTAATTACACCAATCGCTATGGAAGAAGGCGGAAGATTCGCTATTAGAGAAGGTGGAAGAACTGTAGGAGCAGGTGTTGTAAC
>JAAYFG010000141.1 GCA_012728335.1 Tissierellia bacterium
CCTTACCTCTCATGCACTGCTTACAACAATTAAATCGTAATCGCTCTAAGCAATGCATGAATTATATTTAGTTAAAGTTCCTGAAACCCTTGATACCAAAACGTTAATGCACCCTGTCACTATTATGACACGCTCCCCTGTTGCAGCAACAACTAGATTTTTATATGATTCATATTCTTCTCTTTCAACCCTAAGGTCTTCAAGGATTTCTTTTTGATGGGAAAATGGCCTCAAATCAAAGAAAATATAGTCTTTCTCATCCCTTTCCCTTTTACTTAAAGCTATTTTTAATTCCTTTTTATCTTCCTCTTCTCCAGGCATAAAGGTCCTAAATTCATCATCATTCCAGTATGTTTCAAAGGTTTTTATTATACTATCCACCACATCCTTTGAGGTATACTCAGAGACCTTTAGATTCCATTCAAGACCCTTAGATAGGGCTGGATTGGATATATTTGATGAACCTATGTAGGCTGTACTAAAACCAGTATTTCTTTCAAAATAATACCCTTTTGCATGTAATCTAGTTCTATTGGTATCATACGAGATCTTGACCTCAGTATTAGGTAACTGAGATAGTTTGAGTATTGCTTTATAGTCTGATGCACCCATATATGATGTTGTTATAATTCTCAGCTTCTTATTTTTGGTAAATTCCTCTAGATCCTCAAGTATAAGTACTAGACCACTATATTTTATAAATGATACGATAAAATCGATTCTATCAGCTGTCCTGATTTCCCTACGCAATTCGCTTTCAAGAGTAGGACCAGTATAGCCAGTAAACAAAGTACTGGAAGATATTGATGTTTTGGGTCTGTCATTTATTAATTGTTTTAATATGTTTTCATCCTCATGAACAGCCAATAACTCAAGGAATTTTTTGTCTCCCTCACAAATAATTTCATTGCCTATTTCCTTGTTAAGCTTTCTAACAAAGTCTATCTTTTCTTCTTCCTTCTTTTCAGACAATATTTTTCTTAAGATTTTATAATAGGCTGTGGCTAATACCTTTGCAGATTCACTCTTATCCACTTTTCTTGTTTCATTATGTAATTCTGATATTTGATTTTTTAATTCACTATCTAATAATTTCTCATAAAGACCAAAATCCATGGAATATCTCCCCTAATTTATATTTCAAACTAATTATCCCCTAATATTACATAACCCTACATATATTTCCTATTTTTTATATTATATCATAATTGTGAGATAATTCCGATATTTTTGTATCTAACTTATATAATCATATTTAGAACACCCCTAGAAGTTATACCTAACCTCTAGGGGTGTTAGCCTATCCCTTTGAAGGTACAAAGGGTACAATCTTTGCAGCTAGATTTGATATTGGCATTGATTGTAGCATTACCTTGCCTGGTCCTATTAATTTAACCAAAAACATTCCTTCTCCACCAAAGAATATGTTCTTCATTCCCTTGATAGTTTCTATCTCGTATGAAACTTGTTCCTCAAATAAAAATACATGACCTTGATCTACTAATAATACTTCACCAGGACCTAAATCATATTCAACTAAAGTACCATCTGCTTCTAAAAACAAATCTCCATTAAATCATATTCTTTTAGGATTTCCATTAAAATATCCTTTAAGCTTTTATTCATGTCTATCATAATTTTCTCTCCTCTTACCCCTAGACTTAATCTGTAAAGTTTTCAAATAGATGGTCTCCATTTATTCCACCACCAAAAGACCAATTATTAGCCTCTATAAAATCAATGAATTTATCGCAAAAGTCATCATAGCTTAAATCTTCTGCTACATGAATATCTTTCAAATAATAATCCTAATCATAAAAATACAGTTCTTATTTTAAATCTAATATTTTGTTTTCCCCTTGTTTCCGTCTACTTCAAAATCCCTTTTGCTCAACTTACCATCATATCCTTGAATAATCCCAATTAACTTCATCATGGATCTTGTTTTATATTTATCTTTATGGAAAATAATATGGTTTGTATTTTTCAATTCTAGCCCTTCTATCTTTATTTCTGATATTTCCCCAGCTTCTATTTCTCTTCTGACCTTATCTCTCGGTAATATGCTTATACCCAAATTTTTCTTTACAGCTTCAATTATTGCCCCTGAATTAACACTGGTCCATATTGGATTTATACTAATACCATGTAGTAATAGTGCACTATCAAATGTATCACGAATGGCACTACCTTTTTCTCTTAATAAAAATTCTACATCTATTAGGCTACTTACATCTATTGATCTTTCTTTAGAGAATCTATGCCTTGGTGAACAAATACCTACAAGTTCATAAGATGAAAATGGAATACTTATCAAATCATTATTGTAGATAACCCCTTCAACTAGTCCTAAATCTATCTTGTTTTCAATTATCAAATCTTCAATCTTTCTAGCATTATCCACTGTAATATTAATTGGTGTGTCCTTACAAATAGTTTTAAATTTGTATATAAGCTTGGGTAAAATGAAGTTAGCTATAGTTATACTGGAGCCTATTTTAATTGTTGCATTCTCCTCAAGCTTTTTTATGTTTTCTTCTAAATCATCGTATAATTCCAATAGTCTTACTGTTTTTGTAAGAAAAAGCCTACCTGTTTCATTTAATTGAATCCCTCTTGATATTCTATCAAATAAAGAAATCTTCAGGTATTCCTCTAGTTCATTAATTGCGTTTGATACTGCAGGTTGACTTATAAATAAGCTTTCTGCTGCTTTAGTAATACTTCCTTCTTCACACACCTTTTTAAATATCCTTAGCTGCCTTATATTCATATTTAATTCCCCATTCATCACTAATTCATTATATGTATAATAAGATTATACAATTTTACTTATGTGGTGTCTAGATATATAATGTAATAGTTGTCTTTATTAGAGGAGGTAGTCTATATGAAATTGAATAAACTGAAAACTTTTTTTACTCTTTTTAAAATTACATTTTCCATAAGTGCTTTTACCTTCGGTGGAGGCTATATAGTTA
>JAAYFG010000142.1 GCA_012728335.1 Tissierellia bacterium
AGCATCCTTGCTGATACACAAGAATAGGCAATATAAATACTAATCGCATTGTACCAATTTCTATCGACTCTAGACAACAGAATTTGCACAGGAATTATAGCAATTAAAATATTTATAATCACCATTAGAAGTCCACTCCATCTAAGTCCCTTCTTCGTTTTCACAAATCTCTTAAATAGTTTGTCTTCAAGGCTAATTATCATTCCCATTAGTCTAACTGGATGTGGAAAGAAATATGGATCACCTATGAATAAATCTATTAATACACCAATAAAAATATATGACATTTTATAGCCCCATTATACTGTAAACAAATTTCATATCTAAATGCTCTCTAAGCACATTCGCCAATTTTTGAAGCTCAGCTTCCATTTCATCAGCCGTTTGTGGATTGGTATTACAAGCTTTCTCATAATCGATTATGGAATCTTCGTCTACTAATTCAAAAGTTTCATAGGGAATTACACCAATTATCGGAATGTTAATCTTCTCTTCAATCATTGCAATTCCTGGTTTTAGAAGCTCAATATCACCTCTAAACTTATTTATGATTACTCCCTTTATACTAGCTCTCCACTCTTCTGGCAAAAGCATAATCGTTCCATAAATTGAAGCAAAAACTCCACCACGATTTATATCTGCAACTAGTATTACATTGGAATCAGCCATATCAGCCATTCCCATATTGACAAAATCATCATCGTTTAAATTGATTTCCGCTGGTGAACCTGCACCTTCTATTACCACAATATCATTTTCTGACTCCAAAGCATCGTATGTCTTCTTAATTTCCGACTTCAATACTTTCTTGTAGTCATAGTAATCTATAGCTTTCATATGGCCTTTCAGTTCGCCATTTACTATTATTTCGCTGCCCATATGTGAACTAGGAATTAGAAGTACGGGATTCATTCTCTCGCTTGGCTCAACTCTTGCGGCAATCGCTTGAAGAGCTTGTGCAGTGGAAATTTTCTTCCCTTCTTTCGTCTCATAGTATTTTGAACTCATATTTTGACTCTTAAATGGAACTACACTGTAGCCATCGTCACTAAAAATTCTGCAAAGTCAAGTACACATAAGGCTTTTTCCTGAAGAAGATGCCGTTCCTTGAATCATAATTCTTGCCATATAAACACTCCTTTTAAATTCGTCAGTGTTTAGTTTATCATTAAATTATCCTAGTTTCAATAAGATAAACCTACTTACTACTTCTATTTACCTTAAAGTAAAATCTACTTCCAACGCCAACTTCACTTTCAACTCCATATTCAAACTTATGGCTTTCAAGAATTACTTTTACTATATAAAGCCCAAGTCCCGTTCCAACTATTTGACGAACATGGTTTTTGTTCTTAGTGTAGTATCTGGTCCAAATATTGTCGTACTCGTCCTCAGGTATCCCTTCACCAGAGTCAATTACACTGTACTCCAAAGTTTCGCCACTTCCATCTACAACAATTTTTATCAAATTGTCATCACCAGTATAGTTCATCGCATTGGTGATAAAATTATATATTACCTGTTCTATTTTCGTTTCATCAGCAGATATAACTGTGTCTCCGATAGCTTCAATCTCGAATTTAAAATAATCTCTACCTTGGAGAACTTTCAATCTGTCTACTACTTTGTTGCTAAGTTCAACTATATCAAATTCAGTAATATACATTTCGCCCATTTCCATTTCAAGTTTTGAAACGTCCAATATATTATTCACCATATCGGCAAGATCATTAGTCTCACTAATAATAGTTTCTAAGTCTCTGTTTCTGCTTTCTTCGTCATTTCCACTTATGTCTCTAATCATTTCTGCATATGATTTTATAACTGTAAGCGGCGTCTTTAAATCATGGGAAATATTTGCGATTATGGACTTTCTCATCTCGTCCATCTGCGACAATTTATCCGTAGCATAATTCAGCGTAGAAGCCAATTCGTTGATTTCTTTAACATCTGCACTTGGGAACACAACATCATAATTTCCCTTAGCTAAATCACTTGCACTCTTCTCCAAATCAACTATCGGCTTAACTAATTTCTCCGATATGAAGAAACTGGTAATCGTACTTAAAATAAGAGTAATCACAGTTATCATAAAGAATTGAGTCTGTAGTATTCCAGTAGTTAAATCCATGAACTCAACAGGAGTGACTATAAATAGAAAAGCATTTTTCCCTGAATCCAATTTGCCTAAATATGATGCATATACTAAAATATTCCCTCTTCCATTTTCAGTCGGTCTAAGTAGAGTTTTACTTGTGCCGTCTTCTTCTATTTGTGGAAACAGTTCATCTACAATTTCCGGATTTATCTTAGTGGGCATAGAAAAAAAATCGTAAAGAGTCAACGGATAGATTATCTTCCCATCCTCGTCTACGACTTGTACCAATAGAGATCCATCTGTAGAGTATTCTGTTACTAAAGACTGAAATCTTCTAGTGTCTCTATAAAATTCTTTTGTTATTTCAGTACCGATTTTCTCCACATCATTGACTTTCATCCTAGTGTACAAAGTACCGATGAAAACCATTTGAAAACCCCACATCAGCAACAATATAAGAATAGCAAAAGTTGAAAAATACTTCCAAACTTTTGCCTTCAAACCCTTTTTTCTATATTTCATATTACTCCTCGTCTTTTATCTGCTCCGAGTCGAATTTATATCCAATGCCTCTCACTGTGACGATGTAGTCTCTGTAAGGACCAATAGTATTTCTAAGCATTTTTATATGGGTATCTACCGTTCTGTCGTCTCCAAAGAAATCATATCCCCACACCTGATCTAGTAATTGGTTTCTACTTAGAGCATAGCCCTCATGTTCAATTAAAAACATAAGCAATTCAAACTCTTTCGGTGTTGCATTTACTTGTTCCCCATCAATTCTGATAACACGTCCGTCTACATCAACTTCCAACCCTTTGAAAGAATATCGTTCGTGTTCATCTTTAGCACCACTATTTCTTGCAACGATAACTTTAATTCTTGCCATTAATTCCTTTGGTGAAAAAGGTTTAACTACATAATCATCAATACCTATTTCAAATCCAAACAGTTTGTCATACTCTTCTCCTCTAGCAGAAAGCATCAAAACTGGAATTTCCTTGAACTTCTTTATTTCTTTATAGGCAGAATAGCCGTCTAGTCGCGGCATCATTATATCCATTATAATTATATCATAATCGTTATCTTTACATTTTTCAACTGCTATCATCCCGTCCTCAGCAGTATCGACTTCATATCCTTCAAACTTGGCATATGTCTCAATAACATCTCTTATCTTTTTTTCATCATCTACTACAAGAATCCTAGTCATGTGTTTCACCTCACCTCTATAATACTCATTATATGTGAAAAAACTATGATAAAAAAACAAATTGTTTGTTTAATCAAAAAAAGTTCTTGATATCTTTCATGATTATGATAGAATATCAACAATACACAATTTTAACTCATACTTAAAAAATGTATTACTATTTTAAAGGAGATGAAGGATATGACAGCAATGAATGCAATTACAGCACTTACCTTTGTTTTGGTTGTAATGACCATCGGAGACTTGGTTTCAGCCAAGACAAAAGCATTTGTACCATCAGTATTCGTAAGTGCGATATTGTTCTTAGTAGGTTTCTGGTATATTTTCCCAGAAGATCTAGTAAAAATCGCAACACTTTCTCAGCCAGTAGCTGGACTTACAATGTACTTATTAATTACTCACATGGGAACTATGATGAGCGTTAGAGAATTGGCAGCACAATGGAAAACTATTGTGATTGCACTAGCGGGAATCGCCGGCATTATTATACTTTTACTTACAGTTGGAAGCGCAGTGCTAGGTAGAGAAACAGCAGTAGTAGGCGCACCACCACTTACAGGTGGAATCGTAGCAGCAATTCTAATGAGAGACGCTGCGGCAGAAATCGGAAAACAAGATTTAGCAGTGCTTTCTATATTAGTATATGTAGTACAAGGATTTATCGGATATCCATTAACAGCTATTCTCTTAAAGAGAAATGGACAAAAACTACTAGCAGATTTCCGTAAAAATCCTAGTTTAGCACTAAAGAGAACAGAAGAAGATAAAGTCGTTGAAGGTAATGGCAAAAAAGGAATCAAGTTTCCTCCTGACATACCAGAAAAATATAATTCAACATATATGATTTTATTTAGACTTGCATTCGTTGCACTACTTGCAGACATAGCAGCAAAATACTTAAATATGGGGCTACTGGCAATATCACCTAAAGCTCCAACTATATCAGTTTATGTAGTTTGTTTAATATTTGGTGTAATCGCAGCAGAAATTGGACTAGTAGAAAGAAAACCACTAAACAAAGCAGAATCTTTTGGTTGGTTGATGACTTGTCTGATGGCGTTCATATTTGAAGGACTTAACGCAGCAACTCCAGAGATGCTATTACAAGTACTTATGCCACTAGTTGGCGTTATACTAATTGGAGTTACAGGACTGATTATATTTGCATTTATAGCAGGAAAAGTACTTGGAGAAAATCCAGAGATGAGTATTTCAATAGCACTAAATGCACTGTACGGATTCCCTCCTAACTTTATATTAACTACTGAGGCAATCAATTCACTTACGGAAAACCAAGTGGAAAAAGAGTATTTGACAGACAATATGTTACCGAAAATGTTAGTAGGAGGATTTACTTCAGTTACTATTGCATCGGTAATCATAGCAGGAATATTTGTAGGATTCTTATAAAAGGAGATTTTAGAAATGAATATTAGAGAAATCGGAGTAAAATACAAAGACTATATGATTGAAATGCGTCGTCATTTCCATCAAAATCCAGAACCAAGTCTTCACGAGTTTGAGACTTCAAAAAGAATAAAAGAAGAACTGGACAAGCTAAACATTCCATATGAGTCCGTTGCAGGAACAGGAGTTATTGCAACTATCACCGGTGGAAAACCTGGCAAGACAGTAATGCTTAGAGCAGATATTGACGCATTGGAAGTTCAAGAAGAAAACGATGTGGAATACAAGTCCTGTAGAGACGGCGTAATGCACGCTTGTGGACACGACGGACATGCCAGCTCCCTACTTGGAGCAGCACACATACTTAATGAAGTAAAAGATGAACTAAATGGAAATGTTAAATTAGTTTTCCAACCAGCAGAAGAAATTGCTGCCGGAGCAAAAAAAGTCATGGAAGAATCAAATCTAGCAGAAGTTTGTGACGCATGTTTTGGGATTCACCTTTGGGCAGATATTCCAGCTGGAAAAATCAATATTGAGCCAGGACCAAGAATGGCATCAGCAGGAATTTTCAGCATAGATATAAAAGGTAAATCGGGACACGGAAGTGCACCTCACCAAACTGTAGATGCAGTAGTAGTTGGTTCAGCAATCATAATGAACCTACAAACCGTTGTAAGCCGAATGACAGACCCACTTGATACATTGGTAGTAACAGTTGGTAAATTCGACGCTGGGACCAGATTCAACGTTATTTCGGGTAGTGCAAGACTAGACGGTACCACCAGATGTTTTACAAAAGAAGTCTTAGAGAAATCTCCAAAGGAAATAGAAAAAATGGCACGTTTAACTGCTGAAGCATACGGTGCGACAATTGAGTTTTCACACTATGATGCAACTATTCCAGTAATCAATGATCCAGAGATAACAGAAATTGTTGCAAACTCTGCTGAAAAGCTATACGGAAACGAAAGTTTAGTTAGCTTTGAAAAGATTACAGGCGGAGAAGACTTTTCATATTTCATGGAAGGCATCCCAGGGGCATTTGGATTTGTAGGAATTGGAAATAGCGAAAAAGGAGCAAACTTCCCTCACCACCATGAGAAATTTAACATGGACGAAGACGCACTAGAAGTAGCAGCAAATTTATATGCACAATTTGCAGTAGATTTCCTAAATGACAACTAACCTACTTCCCCTTTTTAAAACCCAGTTTTCAAATAGAAAACTGGGTTTTGTTATGTCAATTCTTGATTAAGTCATATTTAATTCTTTTGGCTTTTTGAATTTTGCAAGCCACATTTGTACTGTCGCAATAACATCTAATAGCTTTCCCGTCTGACAAAACTATAGAAGTTTCATCTCCATCGTCAACTTTAGATATCCTATCAACTTCAATTAGACCATATGCTGAATCGTTGTTAATAGTTTTTTCTCGCAGTTTTACACATACATATACAAATTTGTCTTCCAATATAACTGGTAAAAGATTGTGTCTTTTGTTGTCATCAAAGTACTTTTTCTTGATGTTTTTCTTTTGAGCTTTCCTATCGATAGCAAACTCTTTAAATATCTTGCCACAAATAGTTTCTATCCGTTCACCGTACTCGTATCTTCCTAGAACTGTTAAAACTTCCGTACAATTCCCTCTACCAACTATATAAACAGGTTTTATATACAAAATTTCCTCTCTATATAAGTGGTAATACAATTCATCTCCTCCTTTTTTTGATTTTACCTTTTTTATTATAAATGTATTTCACCAAAAAATAAAGTACTTTTTACGCAACTTTTAAAAAAATTCTTTAGTTGCAGAAAAACTAATAAAAAAATCTTCTACTTTTTAATAAACTTGCCTGATTTTAGCTTAGTTAAAGGCAAACTCGTAGTTTTACAAAAAAATATTCACTGATTATACTAAAAACTACCGCGGAATAAAAAAGAGCGCTCGGATAGGAGCAAAATTTGTACGAAGAGTTTAATAACATATTTAATCAAGCAATAGAAGATGATGAAGAAGCAAAAGTGGAGTTAATCAAAAAACTATCACCACTTATTTGGAGTTCCATATCCAAATATAGTAAGAGGGACAATATGGAAGCACTGTATCAAGATGGATGTGTGGAAATATTAGAGTCCCTACTGAGTTTTAAAAGTGAATTGGGAACAAATTTCTTAGGCTATATAAAGATGCGACTGAGACATATGTATCTGAATAGCCAAAAAGTACGACCGACAGTATCACTAGATGAAGTAGATGAGGAGGGAATTTCCATATTGGAAAAACTAATAGACGATGCACCAACGCCAGATGAAAAGATACTAAATGAAGAACTATCAGAGAAGTTGAAACTTGCAGTAGAAACACTGACTGAAAGACAGAAAAGCGTAGTGACCCTCTTCTATTTTGAAAACGCACCAATCGGAGAAATCGCAAACAGAATGAACACTAGCTACAGAACAGTAGTCAATACCAAAAGTAGAGCACTAAAAAAGATGAGGAGGCATTTGAAAGATGATTATAGATAAAAGACCTATTGCATATAATTACTCAAAGAGAAAAGGAGTCATTAAATACATTGTAGTCCACGACACCGGAAATAGAGGAACTAATGCAGGAGCAGTTTCCCACTACAAATACTTTAACGGTGGAGACAGACGTTCTAGTGCTCACTACTTTGTAGAAGACTCTAATATCGTCGAATGTGTGGAAGTTTCTCTAGCAAGTTGGCACTGTGGAGACGGACGTGGAAAATATGGAATCACCAATGACAATTCAATCGGCATAGAAATATGCATCAATCCAGAATCAAACTACGATATGGCAATTGCACAAACAAGGGAAATAATCAGATTTCTTATGAACACTTACAATATTAAAAAGGAAAATATTGTAAGACACTACGATGCCAGTAGAAAACTGTGTCCTGCATCTATGAGTAGTGATGATTGGGCAATATGGAAAAATTTTTACACATCAATTTAAAATCGGAGTAGTAAAAAATCAATTCTCAAACTATATATTAGTATAAGGAGGTGAGACAATGGCAAATTCAATAGTTGAAAAAGTTGCTTTAAACCTTGAACTAAATGGTGGCGAAGTAAACGGAAAAACTAAGTACATCAAGAGAAACTATCACAATGTAAAAGAAGATGTAAACGATGAAACACTTTTTAAAATTGCAAACATCTTTGGTAAATTAGGAACTCAACCACTAATTGGAGTTAGAAAAACTGTAACTTCAATCATAAGTGAATAATGGTCGCTTTGAAGAATAGGAGGTGAAATATGCAAGAATCAAATTTAGTAATGAACTTTAAAGACTCTGTAGATGGAGACTACAAAATCAGACTTAAAGACCCTAAGGCTGATCTTAGTCCGTTGGAAGTCAGAAGTGCAATGCAAACCATCATAGACGATAGTATCTTTGAATCAAAAGGAAATGATTTAAAAGAGATAAAAAGTGCAGTAGTAATTACTACTAATAGAAAAGAATTAATCTAAGTGTTAAGCCCCAGCTAGTCTGGGGTTTTTCCATAGGACAAAGGAGATAAGTACATGGAGGAAATTTACACCGTCATTGCCAATGTAGGCTTTCCTATTGCCATAACGATGTATTTACTCGTTAGGATAGAAGGACGTCTCTCAGAGCTAAATAAGACGATACAGAACCTAAATAATTCCATACTAACACTAGGAAATGGAATGGAAAATTAAAAATGAGCAAAATAAAAAGACTCGGATAAATCCGAGTCTTTTTTATAAGAAATTAATTCTTATTTTGCTGAATTAGCATCAAGAATATCTACAGCATCAATTAATATTGGAGCAGCTTTATCTACGAATTTTTCTAATTTCGCATCATAAGCATCAAAATCTTTGTCAAGTACATCCGCATCTTCTAATTTCTCAAGTACTTCTTTTTCAAAGTTTTCAGCAAAAGCTTTAACTTTAACTTCTTCAGCTCTTAAAGCAGCTAATGCTCTATCTCTTTGTGCTTCGTCTATAAGTTCGTCATCTTCATCAAATGCGCCATTATATTCATCTACTGCAGCTTTAATAGTATCTAAATAAGCATCTGCTTCAACAAAAGCTTTATCTAATGCTTTAATAGCTTTTTGAGTAACTTCTGGGTATTCAAAGAAAGTAACTTTCTTGATTGTGCCATAGTTATCATCATATTTGTTATCAGTTACAGAAACTTTAACTTTTGCACCTTTAATTGTTAAGAATTCTAATTCTTCTTCTGGAAGTACATTACTTACTTTATAAGCTTCACGTCTACCATTAACTTCTAACATTACTTCCATGTTTTCATATGGAGTTGTTTGAACTTCTTTAAGTGGAGTAACGATTTTACCTTCAACCATTCTAGAGTCATCAGCATCTTTTAGATTACCTTTTAAATCAAATGGTACAACACTTACAACATCAAGGTTTTTAGCATTGTCTTTGTTTTCTTTAATTTGTACATGAACACCTTTTTTAAGTTCTGCATTTAAGAATACATCTGTGTCTTTTAAGAAATATTCTTTAACAAATTCATCTTTGTCCATTAGAGTTATTTCTTTAGCGTCTTTATCTAGTTTGTGAACTCTGTAAACATTAGCTTTGCTTGAATCAATTACTAAACCGTAATCTACATCATTAGCGTAAGCAGCTAAGTTGATAACGTCGTATTTGTCAGGAGAATAGTTTCCTGGGAATACTGAGATATCTCTTAAGTTATATTCTTTTCTGTTGTCTTTAGTATCTTGTGCCCATACATTGTATAGTGAATTAGTTGATTCTAAAACTCTTACTAAGTCTTTTCCGTAGAAGTCTTTTTGAACTTTACCGAATACTACAACTTTAGCTTCGTTCCAGTTTTTAAACTCATTATATCCTGCATAAACTTTTTCAATATTTTCTTTTCCAGTGTAGTAGAATGCATCATTAAGAGTTTCTACTTCTTTGTAAACATTTTTGTCTTTATCAGCAACGAAGTATTTAGTATCTTTGTTAAGATCCATTTTTACTCCATCAAGTGTTAAAGTTTCAAATTTGTCTGTATTAGTTTTTCCAAATACTGCATAAGTCTTATCATTTGTATCAACAGCTTTGTCAGCTACGCCTTTCCAGTTAGAATTATCATATGCTCTACCGTTATATCCTAATTGGATAATATGAGTAGCAACACCATCTTTATCAACGATAACTCTTACTAGTGCTCCTGGTTGGAATGAATTTTCAGAGAATGCTTTCCATCCTGATTCTTTTTCATCATATCTACCAGTCATAACTGTATTCCAGTCAATTTTGTATTCTTGTTTATTATCTTGGTTAAGTTGGATTTTACCAGCTTGAAGTTTAGATACAACACCCATTTTTGCTCCAAAGTCTACTTTATTGTAATTAGTTTTTCCTAATTCATAAAGAGCGTTGTAAAGCATTACGAATGCGTCTTTTCTGTTCATAGCTTTGCTTGAGTCTTCAATTTTTAAACCATCAAGTAGTTTAGCTTCTGCTGCCCAAGACATATAGCTAGTTGCCCAGATTGCATTGTCTTCCATTTTGTCAGTTAAGTCTTTGTCAACTATTCTAACTAGCATTGTAGCTAATTCAGCATAAGTTACGTTGTTTTCTGGTAAGAAGTTTCCTTCTGGATAACCAACAACGATTCTTCTGTTATTAGCAACTGATGCTCTTTGAGTAGTAGCAACACTGATATAACCATTTGCCCAGTGGTTTAATTCAACGTCTGGGAATGCTTTGATAGCGCCATCTAGCATTGTAGCTAAATCTTCGTATCCTAGTGCGTATACTACCAATTTTGTAACTTCAGCTCTAGTGATTGTTTTGTCTAGTGCTAAGTCGTTGTCTTCAGCGTTTGCGTTAACTTTTCTACCTTCAACAATTTTGTTGTCGATAAGCCATTGTACTTTAGCGTCAGCGTCAGTAAGTTTTGGCGCTTCAGTTTCCGCGAAAACAGCTGTGAATGTTCCTAGTACCATTACTAATGCAAGTACTAGTGAAAGTAATTTCTTATTCATTCGTCTTTCGACCTCCTTAAATTTTTGTAGATCTACAAAACATTATATTCAATTTTGTTTTGTACCCCATCAGATATTATAGCATTTATAGTTTCCAATATCAATTGGAATTACTATAATTCTAACAGTAGACTAATGTATGTAATTAGTAACTGTTGTTAGATATATTATACACACAAAAGGTCATTTGTAAAATTACAAGTATATTACATTCCTTATAGTTTTATTCTATATTTTAAGAGGACTTCGTCCAAGAATGCTGATATTCTCGCTTACAACTGGCCTTTATACATTATAATACTCTACATACTACAATCACTGGTATTATGGAGAATATGATCTTATAAGATTATATACCCAGTTTTCGCCATTTCATAGACCTTTTTATATCAATTATTCACTTCCTTTGTTATAATTAATATAGTTATATTACAGTTGGAGGTGATTTTTTGAATAATCCAATGATTTCAGTTGCTTTAGTGGCTAAAACTCTTTTTGCAAAAGACTACTTTTTCATAATTGCAAATATAGTTCTTTCTATATTATGTATATATATCATTGTGATTTCCGTTAGAAAAAACAAATCCCACAAAGTCGTAGACAGTGACAGAGATATAATGTTTCTTTCCGCTGCAGAAATCAATGTTTTAGTCAACAGCGTCAACAGTGTGCCTCGTGGAATAGTTTCCACTATATTGGATTTGTATAGACGTGATTATATTTCCATTAGGCACTACACAAGACCGTCTAAACAAAAGGAAGATGAAATCGTCAATGAATATGAGTTTACTCTTTTGAAAAGCGACAATGAGCTGACTCCTAGTGAACACTATTTCCTAGACTATCTGTTCAATGGAGAAGACATAGTGAATACAAAACAAATACTTAGGAAGATGAAAACTGAAGAGTCTTTCACTACTAATCAAGGCAGATGGTTTGATTTAGTACAAAGTGATTTGGCAAGTAGAGGTTTTTTTGATGATAAGTACAAGGAACAGGCAAACAAATTCTTTGTAATCGGTGGAATTGTATTGGTGTTTGGGCTTGCGACTATCGCTTCTAAATACATAATCGGACTTTCGACTATTTTCACTTCTCTTGGATTGGTCCTTGTGGGACTTAACAATCTGCTAGTAAAGAGCGACGAAGGTATGAAACAGTTCAATTATTGGAATGGATATATGAACCACATTGAGCAAAATCAATTAGATGATTATGATTTGAATGATGAAAGATATATTATATACGCTATTGCTCTTGGACTACCGATGGAGAAACTTACTCCCCTTTTTGAAAAGGCAAAGAGTTCTGGAGTCCATATGAATTTTTTAGATGTGTTTATGATACTTAATGAGCAAGGTGGTTCTGTGTTTGATGATAAAATTCTAAAGTCTTTTATGGACTTTTCCAATACGACTACTAAGGAAGCCATAGACACGACTCAAGCTGCATGGAGAATTTTTAAAAACTAGATAAACTGGAATATTCACCAAACTGTAAACAAGTTTTTTGAATATTCTGGTTTTTTTTCGGGTATATGTGTAAAGGCACATTATTCTAAGAAAGGAAGTAATGCTAATGATAGAATTTAGAGATGTCTCAAAAATTTATCCAGGGAATAAAGTTGCTGCCCAAGATATTAATCTTGAGTTCAATGATGGTGAATTTATTGTATTCATCGGAACTAGTGGTAGTGGTAAAACTACGTGTATGAGAATGATTAATAGGATGATTGAGCCAACAGGTGGGTCAATCCTTATAGATGGCGAAGATATAATGTCTATGAACCCTGTAGACCTTAGGAGACGAATTGGATACGTTATTCAACAAATCGGTCTTATGCCTCATATGACCATATATGAAAATATTATTTTAGTACCTAAGCTTTTGAAATGGGATGAAGCCAAAATGCAGACTACTGCAAAAGAGCTTATCTCCAAAGTGAATTTAGATGAATCGTATTTAGACAGATATCCTGCTGAATTGTCTGGTGGACAACAGCAAAGAATCGGTGTTATTCGTGCCCTGGCTGCCGATCAAGATATTATACTTATGGATGAGCCCTTTGGTGCTCTAGACCCAATTACTAGAGATGCCTTACAAGAGCTTATCAAAAAACTTCAACGTGAAATGGGCAAAACTGTAATCTTCGTTACTCATGATATGGACGAAGCTCTTGCTCTCGCTGACAGGATTGTAATTATGGATGAAGGTAAAGTCATTCAATTCGATACTCCTGAAAATATATTGCAATACCCTGCTGATGAATACGTTGAAAGCATTTTGGGTGAGGAAAGACTTAATCAAGCTCGTAGTGCTATGAAGACGGTTGACGAAATCATGATTAAAAATCCGATTTCTATTAATGTCAACGACTCTGTCAGACAAGCTGCTAGAGTCATGAGAAACTCTCGAGTTGACTCCCTATTCGTAATTGACGACAATAATGTGATTCAAGGTGTGCTAGATATTTTCGATATCGAAAAAATTGGTAGAAGAAGTGCACAAGTTAAAGATATTATGAAAGATGCTCAATATATTCATGATGATACTAGAATTAGAGATGCTATCTATTCAATCATGACTCTTGGATATAAGAACTTACCTGTTGTCGATAAGGACTACAAACTTGTTGGGCTTGTTACTAGGGCTTCTATAGTTGAGTCTATCTACAGTGGTATTTGGGGAAATGAAGGTAGTAATGTAAGTGAAACCGTTCAAAGTACAGAAAACAATTAAAGGAGGTTATTCAAATGATTCAATATATTTCTGAAAACTTCTTTTATATAGCTTCTAAGGCTGGAGAGCATATATACATTGCCATGTTGGCATTGGTTTTGGGAGCAATAGTTGCAGTTCCTATTGGCGTTATGATTACTAGGACGCAAAAAATTGCAGACGTGATTATCGGTTTTGCTTCTATTTTGCAAACTGTTCCTTCTCTTGCTCTACTTGCCATGATGATTCCATTCTTTGGGGTCGGTAAAGTTCCTGCTGTAGTGGCGCTGTTTATTTATTCGCTACTACCTATTTTGAGAAATACTTATAATGGAATGAAAAGTGTAAATCCAAATATAGTGGATGCTGCAAAAGGCATGGGAATGACTGATATGCAGTCTATTTTCAAAGTGGAACTTCCACTTGCAGCTCCTGTAATAATGGCAGGTATTAGACTTTCAGCTGTATATGTTATTGCGTGGGCTACGCTTGCGACTTATATTGGTGCTGGTGGTTTAGGTGAGATAATATTTAGTGGTCTTAAAACTGCTAAGCCTCATGTAATCATTGCCGGTACTATTCCAATTTCACTTCTTGCGCTTCTTGCTGACTTTATTTTAGGCAAGGCTGAGAAGATGGTTACGCCTTTCACTGGTGCAGAAAAGGGGGCGAATTAATATGAGAAACAAGAAATTAGTTTTGTTATTGGTCTTGCTACTTGCTATTAGTTCCCTTACGGCTTGTACTCTACCGGGACTTGGTGGAAGTGCAAAGAAAGGCAATATAGTTATTGCAAGTGGTAGTATTACTGAAAGACAGATTATGAATGAAATTCTAAAGCAGATGATGGAACATCATATGCCTGATGTGGAAGTGAATATGATAAGTAATCTTGGTAATACGATACTTATAAATCAAGCTCTTTCTAGGGGAGATGCTAATATATCTGGAGTTATGTATACTGGTTCAAGTCTTACTGGTGAATTAGGTATGGAGCCTATACTTGACCCTATTGAATGTTATGACACTGTTGTAGAAAAATATAAAGAAGTTTTTGAAAGAATATGGTTCCCACCTTACGGGTTTGAAAACACTTATGCTGTAATGGTTACTAGGGAACTTGCTGAGAAAGAAAATTTGACGAAGACTAGTGATTTAACTAGTATTGGTCATAATCTAAAATGTGGTGCAGATGCTTCATGGATTCAACGTGAGGGCGATGGATACGAAGATTTCAAGAGAATTTACGGATTCGATTTCCAAAATTTATATCCGATGGACATTGGTCTAGTGTACAATGCTGTTGAATCTGGAGAAATGGATGTTGTTATTGGTTATTCTACTGATGGTAGAGTTGCTTCATACGACTTAGTCATATTGGAAGATGATTTGAGACTATTTCCTCCATATGATGCCAGTCCTGTTGCATCTATGGAAGTAATAAAGAAATATCCTGAGCTAATAGAAGTTTTCTTACGTCTTGAAGGTTCTATTGACAACACTCAAATGCAACTTTTAAATAGAAGTTCTGACGAAGACTTAGTTGAGCCACATATTATTGCTACTGACTTTTTAGTAGAAAACAATTATTTTGAAGATGTTGTTATTGATCCGGAAGAGGTGAAACATTATGAATCTTATTAAAGATGTTATTAGTTATTATGCAAGTAATAGCTCCTATGTGTTTTCACTTTTCTACAGACACTTTTTGATGTCGGTGTATGGTGTGTTATTCGCAGCTATCGTTGCTATTCCTCTTGGATTCTTCATAGCTAGGAAGAGAAAACTTGCTCCTTGGGTTATGGGAGTTGCAAATGTGATGCAGACTATTCCATCACTTGCGATGCTTTCTATTCTGATGACGGTTATGGGACTTGGACCTAATACGGTAATTATGGCAGTATTTTTATACTCTATACTGCCAATAGTGAAAAACACATATACTGGAGTTATCAATATTGATGAAAATATAAAAGATGCTGCTATTGGAATGGGAATGACGAGATTACAACTTACTACTATGGTTGAATTTCCACTTTCTATTTCGGTTATTATGGCAGGACTGAGAAATGCATTAGTTCTCGGTGTAAGTATTACTACTGTTGGAACGTTTATAGGTGCAGGTGGACTTGGAGACATTATTACTAGAGGTATTAATGTTACAGGAGGCTCAGCGATTATACTTGCAGGAGCACTACCAACTGCATTGATGGCAATCCTATGTGATTTGTTCTTAGGATTTTTGGAAAGAAAACTTGATCCAACTGTAAGATAAGAGAATTAAAAATCCAATCTATTTTTATATAGCTTGGATTTTTTAATTTACATATTGTGTTAATTTTAAGGGTATATCTTAAATTCTGTTATAGATATTATTTCTATGGTCTATATAGACTGTTTTGTATTATTTATTTGAAGGAAGACGAAGGGACCTTGCGTATGGTCCCTCATGTCTTCCCTCAAGCTCCCTTCTCTTACACCCTAAAACGCTGAACCATTAGAACATTTAAAACCATCAAAACATTAAACCCATCAATTCATTAC
>JAAYFG010000143.1 GCA_012728335.1 Tissierellia bacterium
CAATTATATCTTTCTTCTCAAAACCCTTAGTATATTTCTGCTTCTTATATTTAGGATCTGTATACTTAAACAGAATCGCTATAAAATATCCAATAGCTGAAGATAACGTAGCAAATATAAATCTAAATACAGAATCAGCCGGCATTAAGATATGAGTTCCTATATGATTATCTGTAACAACTCCTAAAATTAATAATACATATACTAATATAGAACTAACGAAAGTTATCAGTTTTCCATTGTAATAATACGTCTTTTGACTACTCATATTATCAGCTCCTTTAGTGATTCTCCTCTTTCTCAAGTCTATATTTCTTTATTATCTTGTCCTTTATACTGTATTTATCCTTCTGCACATTTTCAAGAGTAAGCTCTTTTTTAAATAACTTTATGAAAATTATGTCGAGTATAATATTAAATATTCCTAATATTATAAATGGTAAAGCAACTCCAATAAAGTACGTATCCTTAAAAAATATCGATAAAGCAATAGACAATAATGGTATTAATAACATACGCAACCACTGTTTGATAAAAGCCTTCGCTTCTACTATTTGAATCTTTTCATCGTCTATTATAAAAGCTATGGCTATCAAAATAATCATTAATAATAGAAACGGCACTGTACTGCTTAATTCAAGATTAATATTTGTCAAATCTATAGCCTTAACATCTACTCCTTTGTAGATTAATGTCGGAACTATTCTATTATATATTAAGACTGATATGAGCAATTCCGGAACAAACATCAATAAAAGAAATAATGCCTCTCTATGTTTATTTACATAATATATCTTCTTTTCTTCATTTTTCATAGATTTCACCTCTATTATGAAAGCATTAACAACACATATCTATATTACATATATTCTAACACCCCATATATCAATTTACAAATTTACACAAAAAAAGACTGTTGTATTAACAACAGCCTAGCTGAATATTTTTCTAATAGTCTGATTTACTAAATTTCCATCTGCTTTACCTTTGACTTTTGGCATAACACTTTTCATAATTAAGCCAATATCTTTCATAGATGTAGCACCGACTTCTTCAATAGTTTCTCTTACTATTTCCTCAACTTCCTCATCGGAAAGTTGTTTAGGTAAAAATTCCAATAATATGTCCATCTCACGTTCAGTCATTTCGACTAGGTCAGAGCGATTACCTCTCTTAAATTCTTCAATTACTTGTTTCTTCTCTTTATATTGTTTAGAAATAATATCGATAATATCTTCTTCTGTAACTTCACGTCTCTCGTCTACTTCAGTTTGCTTAATAGCAGAACGAATCAGAATAATTGCATTTTTACGTACATTATCTTTATTCTTCATTGAAGTTTTTAACTCTTGCATTAATTGTTCTTGTAAAGACACTTAAATCACCTTTGCTTAACGTCTAAATTTCTTTTTTCTTGCTTCCTCAGCCTTTTTCTTACGTTTTACACTTGGTTTCTCATAGTGCTCTCTTTTTCTAGCCTCTTTTAATACTCCACTAGTAGCACATTGTCTTTTAAATCTTTTAAGTGCATTGTCAAGAGATTCGTTTTCTCCAACTTTGATTTCTGACATTTAATTCCCTCCCCTCTTTCTTGAAAGAGTAGTGAATATCATACTGGATGACATCTCAATTAATTATACATTAAGAGCTATATAAATTCAACACCAAATTATATCAATAATATTCATATATTTAGCCTATTTTTACTACTCCTTTAACTTATTACACATATACCTTCCATTTTTGAAATTGACTATTACTGTGAATGTATAATCATGATTATAAACCGTCAAATACATTGCAATTATTAAGAATTCTTAATAATTACGAATATATTTTATTTTATGATATATTCTATATAGGAGGATTAATGATTGTATCAGACGGAGGTGTGTTAAATGAAAAAGAAAATTCTAGTAGTGGACGATGAAAAGGAAATTGCAGATTTAGTAGAACTATACCTACTAAAAGAAGGATACTATGTCTATAAGGCATATAGTGGACTGAAAGCTATCGAACTGGTAAATGACAAAGATATAGACTTGGCAATTTTAGATTTAATGCTGCCAGATGTCAATGGATTTCAAATATGTAAAGCCATAAGAGATAAATACAATTATCCGATAATAATGCTTACTGCTAAAGATGATGAATTTGATAAAGTCAACGGACTTATGATTGGTGCAGACGATTATATGGTGAAGCCTTTTCTACCTTTAGAGCTGATTGCTAGAGTAAAAGCCCAATTGCGTAGGTACTTTGTGCTATCAGGTGATATGCAAACTGACAATTTAATTTCCATACGTGGACTGGAGATGGATTTAGTAACTCGAAAATGTACATTAAACGAAGATCCTATTGAGTTTACTCCAATCGAATTTGAAATACTAAAATCATTAATTAAAAATATTGGTAATGTAGTCAGTGCTGAAGAACTATTCCACATGATTTGGGAAGACGAGTACTACACTAAGAACAATAATACTGTAGCAGTTCACATAAGACACATTAGGGAAAAAATGAAAGATAGTGCAGAATATCCTAAATACATAAAAACAGTGTGGGGAGTTGGATATAAAATTGAAGAGTAAAAAGAACAAAACAAATACCGTACGATTTAATTTGGCAAAGAAAAAAATACTCTTAATAATATTAAGTTCATCAATAATAGTCTTACTTATAAGCTTTATTCTCTACAAAGCCATTAGAGGTAATACTTCTGAAAAGATAATTGATTTCATAGAAAACAATTTTGTTACTATAAGTACAGATACTACTCCTTCAAGTGCCAAAGATATATATGAGACCTTGATTGCCAGTAATATGAACCTTATAGTTAAAACCTATATTTTCCTTGCTTTCGCAGTTACACTTATATTGATATATATTAGAGTGTCTAGATATATTGCTACACTGCTTTTAGAAGTGGATATAGGCTTAGAGTATTTAGAAGATGAAAATGATATAAACATAGTTTTAAGACCAGAGCTGGCTTCCATTGAAGACAATATAAACAAATCCAGAGAATTAATCAATTTACGAGAAGAACAGGCAAAACTGGCTGAAGAAAGAAAAAATGATCTAGTTATTTATTTAGCCCACGATTTAAAAACTCCCTTGACTTATATAATTGGCTATATAAATCTAATACAAGACAATCCTGATTTACCTACTGAATTTAAAATGAAATACCTTAATATAACTTATGAAAAAGCCATAAGACTAGAGTATTTAATCAATGATTTTTTCGAAATCACCAGATATAATCTACAAAAAGTTGAACTAGAATACGAGACCATAGACTTGAATTTCATGATGATACAAATGGTTGAAGAGTTTTATCCCATCACCTATGCGTATGATAAACAAATTGAAATCATTTCATCTAAATCTATTGAAATTCTTGGCGATTCTGATAAACTTGCAAGAGTATTTAGCAATTTAATAAAGAATGCCATAAACTATAGCGAACCTAGTAGCATTATAAAAATCAATATTAACGAAAATCCACTGGAAGCCATAATAGAATTTCGGAATACAGGTAAAACCATACCTCAATATAAATTGAATTCCATTTTCGAGAAATTCTATCGACTTGATGAATCTCGTTCCACAACTGGTGGTTCAGGTTTAGGACTTTCCATTGCAAAGGAAATAATTGAATTACACGATGGTAAAATCACTGCAAATAGTAATGATGGAATTACTACTTTCACAGTTCTTTTACCTAAGTCTAGAAATATTAAGAAATCTTCATAATCTATTAATAAAGAGTTAATAAACATCTCTCCATTATTTGATGTAATAGTCATATAGAGAAGGTGTTGTTTACTAATAGATTGGAGGAAATATCATGAATATTATGACGTCTAATGGCGTGTATGAAGTCTATCCTATTAAGACAGACCTAATACGATTAGGAGATTCACTTGAGCACTTACTCTCTTATGTAGAGCCTTATTTAAGCGATGATGATACAGTTTTTGTAAGCGAGAAAGTAATTTCAATTATACAAGGTAGAATTCGTTATCCAGAGGAAGTGAAAGTTTCCAAATTGGCAAGTTTTTTAAGCTCTAAGGTCAATCAAAGAAGTGATGGAAATCTTAACAATCCCGAGTCCATGGAAATGGCAATAAGAGAAGTGGGAACCATAAGAATACTAATAGCAGCAATGGTAGCAGCCATTACGAAACCTCTAGGTATAAAGGGAATGTTTTATAGAATAGCTGGAAAGAAAGTAAGGGGCATCGATAGTCCAGACAAAGGAGGATTGCCACCTTACAACGAGTTTATATCTTTGACTCCAGAGTCACCAAATACTTGGGCAAATAAAATAAGTCAGATTATTAATCACAAGGCAGTAATAGTAGATGCCAATGATATAGGCGTGAATATTCTGGGAGTATCTGACGAAGACATGGATAGAAAACTGTGTGCAGAGATATTTATATCTAATCCCCTAGGACAGAAGAGAGAACAAACTCCCATTGCAATCGTTAGGAAGAGACAATAAAAGAGTTTAGAGATACTGATGTGTCTCTAGACTCTTTAAATACTATTAAATTATGTTCATAGGCAGTTTTTCCCCACCTAGCACATGGAAATGAACATGCCCTACAGTCTGTCCACCATGGTCTTTGCAATTAGATATAACTCTATATCCTTCTGTTATTCCAAATTCTTCAGATAATTTTGCAACAGTTGAAAATATATGTCCTATCGCTTGTTCATCTTCAGCTGTCAATTCGTCTAAGGAAGTAATATGTTTTTTTGGTATTGCCAGTAGATGAACTTTTACTTGAGGTTCAATGTCTTTAAAAATGTATATCAACTCATCTTCATAAACTTTTGCTGAAGGTATTTCACCATCAATTATCTTACAAAAAATACAGTTACTCATTTCAAATCCTCCTCTACTATTTTTCCAACTACATAATCGGAAAAAGCTTCTACTATTTCTATATTAACTATATGATTTACAATGTCAGTCTCAGATATTAGCTTAGTAAGGACATAATTAGTAGAATGTCCTTGATACATTTCATCAACTTTCTCTTCTACTAAGACACTCAATATTCTGCCTACCATTTTTTCATTGAATTCAAATTGCTTTTCTCCAGCTAATTCAATTAGTTCTTTAGATCTCTCATTTTTTACAGTTCCATGAATTTGTTCCTTCATCTTTGCAGCAGGGGTATTCTTTCTCATTGAATACTTAAATACATGAACTTTTGAAAACTCTATATCTCTTACATATTTCAAAGTATCTTCAAAGTCTTCATCTGTTTCACTCGGAAACCCTACTATTATGTCAGTCGTTATACCTGCTTGTGGAAAATATTTTCTCAAGATTTCAATCTTCGACTTATATATTTCTGTATCATACTTTCTATTCATCAGTTTTAAAACTCTATCACTTCCACTTTGAAGAGATAGATGAAAATGATCACAGACTTTCCCAGTTCCTTTCATTCTTGATACGAAATCTTCTGTTATTAGATTAGGTTCAAAGGAACTAAGTCTTATTCTTTCAATATTCTTAATTTTTGCTATATCTTCAATGACATCTATAAGTTTATAGTCATCTAAGTCTTTTCCATATGATGCAACATGAATTCCAGTTAGTACAACTTCTTTGAATCCAACTTCTACAAGTCTTGTTACTTCTTCGATTATGTCTTCTCTTAATCTACTTCTAACATTCCCTCTCGCATATGGAATTATGCAATAGCTACAATACTGATTGCAACCGTCTTGAATTTTTATATACGCTCTAGTCATACCCTCTAGATTCGTTATATCAAGAGGCTGAAAATCTCTATCCCCTTTAATATCTCTAACTATATTTATTTGAGTTCTATTTTCAGAAAACTCTTCACAAAGTTCCACAATTTTAGCTCTCTCTGTAGTCCCTACAATTATGTCAACACCTTCTATTTCAGCTACTTCTTCAGGTGAAACTTGTGAATAGCAGCCTACGACTGCCACAATTGCTTCTGGATTTTTTCTCTTTGCCGCCCTAATAAATTGCCTTGATTTTCTATCCGACAAATTAGTGACTGTGCAAGTATTTATTAAATAAACATCAGATGCAAAGTCATCATCAGTTATATGAGTGTATCCTCTATCCTCAAAAAGCTCAATCATAGCTTCCGTTTCATATTGATTTACCTTACATCCCAGTGTTAAAGTTGAAAAATAATGCATATTTGTTACTCCTATTTTAATTTTTCTCATATATAATATTTGCTGCAGTAACTACAGACGCAGTTTCTCCACGCAATATTCTCTTTCCAAGTGTAATCGTCATTCCACCTATTGCATTTAACTCTGTAATTTCTCTTTCTGAAAAACCACCTTCAGGTCCAATAATCAAATTTATAATATCATCATCATTGTTTGTTAATACTTCTTTAAGGCTTGTTTTTTCCTCTAGTTCATAAGGAATTATAATCGAAGATTGTCCTTTTAAAAGCTCTATCATTTCATTGGAGTCCAATATGGTATTCACATTTGGAACGAAATCTCTTTTTGACTGTTTAGCTGCTTCTTCTACAATCTTCTGCCATCTATCTACTTTGTTCTTCTCTTTTCCTTGAGTTTTAACTATACTTCTATCCATTTCCACTGGGAAAAATTCATATACTCCAATTTCGGTGCACTTCTGAAATACAAAGTCTATTCTTGAGCCTTTAAGTATTCCAAAAAACAATCTAATTTTAGTTTCTGCTTCATTTTCACCGGTATAAAAGCTTTCTATTACGGCTCTATCTGCATTTTCACCATCTAGCTTCACCTTATATATCCTATTCTTATAAACTAGCTCAAAAGCTTCTGTAGGCTTAATTCTAGCTACATTTACGATATGATTGTAGTCCTTACTTGATATTTGTATATATTCTTCTCCAATACAATCTTCACTATCTATAAAAAACCTAAACATTTCTCACCTTTTTTCTGCAGTAATACATACCCAGCCATTTTCTCTAATTACAGAAATAATATTATATCTGTTTCTCTCTAATTCTTCAACAACTGACACTTCTTTTTCTAAGATAATACCAGAAAGTATTATTTTTCCATCATCTTCAATGAAATCACTTAAATCTTCAATAAAAGAAATAATCACTTCTGCTATAATATTTGCTACTATCACATTAGCTTTTCCATCTATGTGGTCAAAAAGGTCCCCAAGTATGAAATGGGTCTTAGTTGTTTTGTTTAATTCAGCATTTTCATTTGAGACTTTAATGCACATAGGATCTAAATCTACTCCTATAACTTTATCTGCTCCCAATTTTTCTGCTGCAATGGACAAAATTCCACTTCCACAACCTATATCATAAACTAAATCTCCATCTTTAATATACTTTTCCATTTCTACAAGACACATAGATGTCGTTGCATGATCTCCAGTTCCAAATGCCATTCCAGGGTCTAGTTCAATCACTATTTCTTTTTCTTTAGCATCATATTCTTCCCAAGTAGGTTTTATAACAATATTTTCACCTAAATGAGTGACATGATAGTATTTCTTCCAATTATTTGCCCAGTTTTCCTCATTTATCTTATCTGTTTCAAAACTTCCAAGTTCATTTTCCTCGATATACTCTTTAATTTCACCGAAACTAATTCCTGATTCTTCTGATGCATATATTCTAATCTCTATACCATCATATGCATCCTTAAAGATTTCTTCGTCAACAAAATTCCAATCATATTCATTTTGCTTCTCTTCATTTACCAAATTTGGGTCAACTATCTCAAAAGAATAAATCTCATTCTCATATAAAAAGTTCTCTATAGCTTCAAATTTCTCATCATCTGTATATATCTTTAGTTCTAACCAATCCACAGAATCACCTCTATAATGATTATATATTATATCTAAATTTCTTTCCATCTAAATATAAGACATCTAAAAAACCCTATAATCTATATTGATTATAGGGTCTCATTTAGTCGAATAAGTCCTTCACTTTGTTGAAAAATCCTTTTTTCTTTTCTGATACTTCTTCATGTGATAGTTCGGCAAGTTTTTCTAAAAGCTCTCTCTGTTCATCTGAAATCTCTTTTGGAACATCTATATTAACTGTAAAGTATAAATCACCTTTAGATTCTCTTTGAAGTCTTTTTACACCTTCATTTTTCAGCTTAAATCTCTCTCCAGTTTGAGTCCCAGAAGGAATGTCGTATTTAGTTATACCTTCCATCGTCGGAACATCAATCTTCGCTCCTAATACCGCCTCTGTGTACGAAATAGGTATATCCACAAAGATATCATATCCATGTCTCTCAAAAATTTCATCTGGTTCAACATTCATATAAAGATATACATCTCCAGGAGGTCCACCATTTTTCCCTCTGTGTCCTTCTCCTCTAAGAGTGACTACTGAATTTTGATCGACTCCTGCTGGAATGTTAATCTTTATGGTCTTATTTGCCATTTGTCTTCCACTTCCATGACAATCTTCACATGGTTCTTCTATGATTTCACCAGTTCCATCACATTGGTCGCAGACTCCGACTCTCGTAACTTGACCAAACATGGAATTAACAACTTCTTGCACTTGACCTCTACCATGACATTTAGGACAAGTAGTTTTAGAAGTTCCAGGTTTAGTTCCTTCTCCATTACAAGTCTTACATTCTTCTTCTCTTCTTACTGTAACTTCTTTTTCAACGCCAAAAATAGCTTCTCTAAAACTTAGATTAATTTGATATTGTAAATCGGCTCCACGCATAGGTCTATTTTGAGTGCTTGCTCCTGACGAATAGCCTCCACCGAAACCGCCGCCAAATATATCAAAGAGATCTGAGAAGATATCTCCAAAGCCACCAAAATCTCCAGACATATTGCCATTTAAGCCATCTTCACCATATCTATCATAAATTTGTCTTTTATTTTCATCTATCAAGACTTCATAAGCAGCTGAAACTTCTTTAAAACTTCTTTCTGCTTCTTCATCATTCGGATTAAGATCGGGATGGAATTTTTTCGCCAATACTCTATATGCCGATTTTATTTCTGATTCGGAGGCATCTCTAGCAACTCCAAGTACTTCATATAAATCTCTCATCTATTAATATACACTCCCTAAATAATATATGTATTCATTATAATACATTTAGGCTAAAAATCTACCTAATTAAAGACTTAATCTGAATTGATTAAGTCTTTAATTGGTTAATTTTTAAAGTTTATTCTTCATCTACAACTTCGTAGTCAGCATCTTCCACGTTTTCAGCAGTTTCTGCTCCTGCTTCTCCACCAGCTTCTGCTTGCGCTGCTTCATACATTTTTTCTGATACAGCATAGAAAGCTTCTTCAAGTGCAGTAGTTTTAGCTTTGATTTCTTCTAAATCATCTGATTCCATAGCAGTTTTTAATTCTGCAATAGCATCTTCAACTTTTTGTTTTTCATCAGCACTTATTTTGTCGCCCACTTCACCTAGAGCTTTTTCAGATTGATAAACTAATGAATCTGCATTGTTTTTAACTTCTATAGACTCTTTAATTTTCTTGTCTTCATCAGCATACATTTCAGCTTCTTTTACTTTCTTTTCTATCTCTTCATCAGATAATTTACTTGATGAAGTAATAGTAATACTTTGTTCTTTACCAGTGCCTAAATCTTTCGCACTAACATTCACGATACCATTAGCATCTATGTCGAAAGTAACTTCTATTTGAGGAACACCTCTTCTTGCTGGTGCAATACCAGAAAGTTGGAATCTACCTAGTGTTGTATTATCATTTGCCATTTGTCTTTCACCTTGTAGTACGTGAATATCTACAGATGTTTGATTGTCAGCAGCAGTTGTGAACACTTGAGATTTCTTTGTAGGAATAGTAGTGTTTCTTTCAATTAATCTAGTAGTAACTCCACCCATAGTCTCTAGTCCTAGTGACAGAGGAGTAACGTCTAGTAATAATAAGTCTTTTACTTCTCCACTTAGTACTCCACCTTGAATTGATGCACCGATTGCAACACATTCATCAGGGTTAATATCTTTTTGTGGCTCTTTACCTATTAATTTTTTAACAGCATCTTGAACTGCTGGGATTCTCGTAGAACCACCAACTAAGATTACTTTATCTATATCATTTGCAGAAAGTCCTGCGTCTTTAAGGGCTTCTTTTACTGGAACCATAGTTTGTTGAACTAATCCATCAGTTAACTCTTCAAATTTAGCTCTAGTTAAGTCCATATTTAAATGAAGTGGACCAGCTTGATTACCACTGATAAATGGTAAGTTAATATTAGTTGTAATAGCTGAAGATAATTCTTTCTTAGCTTTTTCAGCTGCTTCTTTAAGTCTTTGTAGACTCATTTTGTCTGCTCTTAAATCTATACCATTTTCTTTTTGGAAGTTTTCGCTAATATAGTTAATTAGCACTTCATCAAAGTCATCTCCACCTAATTTGTTGTTACCTCTAGTAGAAAGAACTTCAAATACTCCATCTCCAAGTTCTAGAATTGAAACGTCAAAAGTACCACCACCAAGGTCGAATACCATTATTTTGTGGTGTCCTTCTTCTTTATCCATACCATAAGCTAAAGCAGCAGCTGTTGGCTCGTTTATAATTCTCTTTACTTCTAAACCAGCAATTTTTCCTGCGTCTTTTGTAGCTTGTCTTTGGCTATCAGTAAAATATGCTGGAACAGTGATAACTGCTTCTGTAACTTTTTCACCTAAATAACTTTCAGTGTCTGCTTTAATTTTTTGAAGAATCATTGCAGATATTTCTTGAGGTGAGTATTTTTTACCATCAATTTCAATATTGTAATCAGAACCCATTTCTCTCTTTATAGATTGAATAGTTCTTTCTGGATTAGTGATAGCTTGTCTTTTAGCAGTTTCACCAACTAATCTTTCACCATCTTTTGTAAAAGCAACTACAGATGGAGTCGTTCTATTACCTTCTATATTAGGAATGATAGTTGGAGAACCACCTTCCATAACAGCAACAGCTGAGTTTGTTGTACCTAAGTCAATACCTATTATTTTTCCCATAATTAATTTCCTCCTTATTTTGAAACTTTGACCATTGCAGGTCTAATAATATTTTCTTCTAACTTGTATCCTTTTTGTAAAACTTCTATAACTATGTCTGATTCATAGCCTTCTTTTTCCTCCAATAGAACTGCGTGATGGAAATTAGGATCAAACTTCTCATCTAATGCTTTAATTTCTTCTATTGAATTCTTATTTAACACTTCAATTAATTGAGCATAAATCAACTCAATACCTTCACACATTTCTGTAAACTCTTCATGCTCTTTATAGCTATCAATTGCTCTTTCAAAATTGTCTAAAACAGGTAAAATATCTGATGCAATCTTTCGCACTCCAAGAGAAACTAATTCAACTTTCTCTCTTTCTACACGTTTTTTGTAGTTAGTAAAGTCTGCTTGTAGTCTTACAAACTGAGTCATCAATTCATTATTATCTACTCCAGCTGACTGCTCTTGATTTGGTGCTTCATCATTTCTTTCATCAACGTCAAACACTTCTCCGTCAATTATGGTTTCTTCTTCTAGATGTTCATCAACATCTTTCTTTTCATCTTTCATGCTACACCACCTTATCACAATATTTTGCTTAAGTCGCTTAAATTTATAGAGAACATCATAAGAGTTCTTATAAGATTAGCGTAGTCCATTCTCTTTGGACCAATTATACTTATATTACCATGCGTACTATCTCCAACCATGTATTTAGCAGAGATAACAGAATAGTTTTTCATAGATTCATTTTCATTTTCTGAACCAATTCTTATGCTTATAGTATCTTCAAAAATTTCATTGAAGATAACATCTATTAAATTGTCTTTGTCTTCAAAGAAATCAAAGAAATTTTTGACAGTATCAACATCATCATATTCCACAAAATCTACTATATTAGCTATTCCACTTGAAAATACCTCAATATCATTGTGCTTATTAAGGAACTTTTTTACTGACTTAATTACGAAATCCATTAAGTCTTTATTTTCCTTGTAGTCATCAAGAAGTATTTCAACACTTCTGATTTCATCAACAGTTTTATCTACCAACATATTATTTAATATGCTATTGGTCTTGTCAATGTTCTCATCAGTAATTTCATTTCTGGAAACAAAAATATAGTTTTCCACATCTCCTCTATTTCCTACTACAATAAGGATTATATTGTACTCATCAACTCTGACAAGTTTCAACATTTTCAACTTAGTATCCGTAGCTACTGGAGAAACCGTTATAGAAGTATAATTCGTCATCTTTGACAATAATTTAGATGCATTATTTAATATTTCAAAATAATCATTCACATCTGTAGTTAATTGGTCTTTAAAACTTTTTAATATATCATCATTAAGATTAATACTACTTTCCATAAAAGTATCAACATAAAGTCGATATGCTTTATCAGAGGGAATACGTCCCGCTGACGCATGAGGTTTATTCAAGAAACCTAGTTCTTCCAAATCACTCATTTCATTTCTGATAGTTGCAGAACTAATTCCTAAGTCATATTTCTTCGACAATGTTCTTGAACCAACTGGCTCAGCAAGTTCAATATAAGAATCTATGATAGCTTGTAAAATCTTCATTTTTCTTTCATCTAACATTGCCAACACCTATTTTCTATTTTAATTGTTCTGTCTTTGTTAGCACTCAATCGTAGTGAGTGCTAATCACATATATAATATTACTATCTTTGTGTTTGTTTGTCAACATTATTTCGTAAATTATTATGAAATTTTAGTGAAATTAGCAACTACTTATAAATTAAACTGCTATACTCTGTTGAAAATTAAAAAATGTGTCTCTCAATATTCATTAAATATTGAAAAACACACTTATTATTGGTGCCTAAGGCGGGAATCGAACCCGCACGGTGTTGCCACCATTGGATTTTGAGTCCAACACGTCTGCCAGTTCCATCACTCAGGCTGAGTACCTTATAATTTTAACACACTAAATAATCTAATGCAATATATTAAATCACTATTAGTTTAAAAATTAAAATGATATAATATTAAAAAACAATAGTTCAGGAGATATTATCATTAAAAGCACTGCTATAGCAATTACTATTTATATGATAAATAATGAATTATCAAAATAGTAATTCTATTAAACTTAGGAGAAAGACCATGAATATTGAATTTAAAATTGAAGAACTCTATAGTAAAGACCATGATACAGGTTCACAAGCATTAAAGTTTTAGAGAGTTTATCTTTAGAGTCTTCTGCACTATATCCTTTTTTAGATAGATTTATTTCTATGATTTCTGATGACAGGTACATAGTTAGCATACGAGGAATAAGACTTGTATCCAAGCAATCCAAGTGTGATAAACCAATATAATAAATTCTAATATAGATTCCGTGCTCAGTATATTAGATGATGATAAACCTACTGCAGTAAAACAAGCCCTTCTTTCAATAAAGGATATTATTACATATAAACCTGAACTAAATACTATCATTAATAATAAATTAGTAAATCTACACTATTTGAAATACAATGATACAATGCATAGTATTATAAAAAAAGACATTGATGTATTATTAGATCTAATCAATAATAAAACATCCTAGTTCAAAGGATTATATGGTTCAGTACTATTTTTTATTACATTTAAAGCAAATCTATCATAAAATGGAAAATTGTGGGTATATTATTAATGAATAATTAAAATCATCTGAGGTGAGATTTATGAAAGGCCGTTTTGTACCTGGGCTTAGAATAGTCAAGACTATGATTGCAGTTTTCCTTTGTGGAGTTTTGGGTTATTACTTAGATAGACCACCTTTCCTTGCTATGATAGCTGCAACAATCACTATGCAAAAGGATCAAATTGAAAGTTTTAAACATGGAAAAAGAAGAATGATTGGAACTCTAATTGGTGGAGCATACGGTATTCTATTTATTTTCATGTTTTCGTCTCTTGGAATGCATGAAGACTCAATCCTTTAATACGGATTGGTATCTATTTTTATATATCCTATAATTGAGACTAATTTATTATTTAAAAAGAAAGACTCTGTATCATTGTCAATAGTAGTATTTCTAGTTATTACCGTGGCAAGAGGATTTGGCAAAGCTACATATATCTATGCAATTAGTCGTGTTTTTGAAACCCTCGTAGGTATTTTTATTTCTATTGCGGTAAACGAATTTCCATTTGAAAAAATTATCTCTTTCGTCAAGAGACCTTTTATAAAATAGAAAAAGCTTAAAGATTTTGCTCTTTAAGCTTTTTCCTATTCATATTTCTTTAATAAAGAGTTAATTGCAAAAAATGTTGATACAAATGTTACTCCATAAACTATTGCATAAATCGATACTAAAGTTCCTGTTAGTGTTGGATTCTTTATTATCATAAATCCTAGTACTATTCCCAATATTCCTGAAATAAAACCAACCCACCATCTTGGAAAATCAAATTTTTTCAAATCTATAGAAGTAACTATTTCCGATACACCTGTAAATATTTCCCAGAATCCCACAAACATTGCCAATGTTATAGCAGTAACTGGTTGAGTTGAAATCATTATTCCCCCTAGTACAATTTCTAAAATCCCAATTATTAAAAACGAACCTTGTTTAAACACATCATTTGCAAAGTATCTCACTATTTTTATTATTCCCGTTGCGATTAGTACTACTGCTATCCATGTAGACACTGAAACTAGAGTAGCCATAGGATTAGTATAAAACATAATTCCAGATAGAATTAGTAATATTCCAATTATTAGTGACGACCATTTTGCTTTATTTAATCCTTCTCTTATCATTAGTATTACCTCCATTCTGTTAATATAAGTAATACCCTGAAAATTCATAAAAACCCTAGAGTAGTTCAAGTTTCACCAAAGTTTCATAATATACTATAATGTGTAATGCAAATCAATCTTTTGTATTTTAAAGCCTAGTGATGTATATAGCGAGATAGCTTTCTCATTATCTGCATCTACTATTAAATTTGCAGATTTAAATCTCTCACTGAAAATATAGTCTAAAACATTACTAAGCAATTTTCTACCATACCCTTTACCTCTCTTTTCTTCATCAACTCCAAGAATCTCTACTGTAATATTATCACTGTTCTCCCAATATCTAAGTACACAGTATGCATCTAATTCAGTTTCTTCAGATAACACAAATACATCTCTATTAACTCCTATCTTTTCAACGATTTCTCTACCACTTATGTAAATTTCCGGAAATATTTGATCGTGTATTCTAATGAGGTCTTCATAATGCTCTTTTTCTAAGTTAACTAATTCCATTTTGTTCATACTTTCCATATAATCATCTATAGTTATTTTCAAATTATAATTATTCAGGTCTCTCACAGCACTGTTACTTTCCAACAATTTTTTTATACTCAGTGTTTTCACATGGAAAGAAGAAAGTAATCTTGAAATCTGATGGTAATAATCTTCTTGCATGTCTTAGCAAACTATCTCCTGTTTTCATATAATCATATTTTTTGTCAACGAAAATGCCTATGCAATCTGCATTTTTATTGTCACTTTCCATATATAATAATATTACTCCCTTTAAAACCCCTATTTCGTCAAAATCTCCTAAGGATATATGGTTCTTACCTTCTATGGATTCCATTACTCCTTTTCTTATCGCATCTTTTTCAGAATAACAAAATTCTGAGCTATGTTCTCTTATATTATTTAATTCATATACCAAATCCACAACTAAATCAATGTCTTCAAATTCTATGCCTCTTATCACTCTCTATTCTCCTTTATTGTTCTTTATTGTTCTTTAAGCTCACTTAATTTATAAATCGTAATAGGATTATCTATCCTGGCAGTAGCTCCTTCTTCTTCCAAAATCTCTTTATAAAGTACCCTTACTTCTTCTCCAACTACTAAATCAGGCACTCCTGCAACATTGCTAACTTCTTTCGAAACGATTATCACTTCAGGAAGTTCTTCCCAAGTAGTTCTATCATATGTTTCTACCAAAATACTCTCTTCATCTATTTCCAATACTATTCCATCTAAAAAACCACCCTCTTCTGCTGGTCCTTTAACCGACTTTGAAAAGAAAGCAGCAGCAAATACAAGTAATAATACTACTGAGAATAGCAATACAATTTTAATATCTTCATCCATTTTCATTGATTTCACCTCATATAGGTTCTTATATGCATTATATACTCATATTTTCCACAATACAATGACTACCTTATATCAATGTGTATATTTCTACATTTATAGGGTAAATAACAATTCAAGGAGTTGATTTGTATGTTTAAACATATTGATCTATATAAAGAATTAAATATTTCTCTTGAGAATTTCAACTTTGATAGTGAATATATTAAATCACTTAAAATTGAACGATTTACAGATGAATACGACCTTTCTAAGTATGCTAAATCTAATGATGAAAATATTGAGTATGTAAATGCAAGTAAAATTATTGATATACCTCAACTGGCTAAACATCACCCACTTAAACAATGTAAGCTTTCGTTTTTCAATACTCAATATCAAAATACTTTTCGCATGAATTCAATTTTTGATTTAGCAGTCTTGAACAATAAGAAAAACAATGTGTTTATAGAGAAAATGGGTTCTAATTCATTAGAAGAACTATACTCTTGGTTTGAAAGTAGTTCCGGAGATGATGATTTGCCAACACTAATATATTTAGAGGATTTGGACTCATACATTGTTGAAGATAATGGCGTTCACAGAAGCCTCTTCGCAAAGATTTTAAATGTGAAAAGTTTTAAAGCTAAGGTAACTCCATATATTAAAAAGTAGTTAAGACTTTTGTCTTAGCTACTTTTTTATTATAATAGCAATATCTATATATCATATTATGCAAATATGATAAAATACTTTTGGGAGGGATTCGATGGATATTTTAAGATTTGAATCAAAAAATGTATGGAAAGAACTTTCCAATGAAGAGTTGGAACAAGTATACGATTATGGACAAAGATATATGGATTTCTTAGACAATGCTAAGACTGAAAGATTGGCAACTGATGAAATAATAAGACTTGCTGAAGAAAAAGGTTTTATGAACTTTGATGATGTTGTCAAAAATGGAAATGTAAAAACAGGCGACAAATACTATCTAAATAATCACAATAAATCAGTAGTACTGATGATTCTAGGTGAAGACTTAGAAGAGGGCATGAACATTGTTGGAGCTCATGTTGATGCACCGAGGCTAGATCTTAAAGCTCTTCCACTTTACGAAGAAGGCAATATGGCACTTCTTAAAACCCATTATTATGGAGGAGTAAAAAAATATCAATGGACATGTATTCCACTGGCAATACATGGTGTTATTTTTACTAAAGATGGTAAAAAAGTTAATATCTCAATTGGTGAAGATGATAATGACCCAGTTCTTTATATTAACGACTTACTTATTCATCTATCAGCAGATCAAATGAAGAAAACTCTTGCCGAAGGAGTTACTGGTGAACAATTAAATGTTGTAATAGGAAGTTCTGCTGCAAATTCTGACAGTGAAGATAAGGAACCAGTCAAATCAAATATACTTAAACTTCTTAATGAAAAATATGGAATTGTAGAAGAAGATTTTCAAGTAGCTGAATTGGAAATAGTACCAGCAGGAAAATCACGTCACGTTGGATTAGATAGGTCTATGATAGCTGCTCACGGCCACGACGATAGAGTTTGTTCATTTGCTGGTGTAGATGCTATACTTAATATAGAAAATCCATCTAAGACCGTTGTAGGACTTTTTGTGGACAAAGAAGAGATAGGCTCAGTTGGCAATACAAGCATGGATGGATTGTTTTTTGAAAACATGATTGCCGAAATACTTCATATGCAAAATAAAACTCCTATCGTACTACGAAGAAGTCTTGCTAATTCTAAAGTCCTTTCTGGTGATGTAAATGTTGGGTTTGATCCAAGCTTCCCAGAAGTATTAGACTCAATGAATGCTGCAAAAATCGGACATGGAGTTTCAATTTCAAAATATACTGGCTCCAGAGGAAAAGGTGGCTGTAATGATGCAAATGCAGAATTTATCGCTGATTTACGAAACATCTTTAATAGCAATGACGTTATATGGCAAACTGGTGAATTAGGAAAAGTTGACCAAGGCGGCGGCGGTACTATTGCTTATATTCTGGCAAAATACGGCGCACAAGTAATTGACTGTGGTACGCCTATGCTTAGTATGCATGCTCCAATGGAATTACTTAGTAAAGCAGATGCATATATGACAATGAAAGCTTACAAAGCATTTTTACAATCATGACCACCCGTCAAACGGGTGGTTTGTTCCGCCCTATAAGGGCGTGTTACCGACCAGCGTCTC
>JAAYFG010000144.1 GCA_012728335.1 Tissierellia bacterium
CAATTATATAAAGAAGTAGAACTATTTAAAAAATATGTTCTACTTCTTTATATACGTATCATAAGAGTATTCTTGTTTTTTATCAAATAACGTCTTTAAAATCATAGCAGTTTCATCTACATCATCTATTTCTAAAACCATATACTCGTATTTATTGAACAAAGTATTAATAGCCTCATTTAAACATTCAACTGTAGAAGCTTTTTCCATATTACTCCCTACATATGCTACTGAAATCTCAGTTTCACTATCTAAATAATTAAGCATGAAAAACAACTTCCCATTTTCCATATACACAAACGAATCTTCATCTGATATATCTTTTGTCAGTACTTTTATCCAATCATCTATGGATATATCTTTGTTAGCGCCACTTATAGTAACATGATTTTCAAAATATGTTAAAACTACAAACTCTAATATTCTAATCTTACTTTCTTCATTTAATTCGCAAAATCTCTGTACTTTTAAATTTTTAGTATTGTTACCTATAAAACTCCTTTTAGATACTCTATATTCCCAACAAGATCTTTTTTTAATGAAACCATTTTTCTCTAAAAACCCGGTACTATCTTTCTTATTGGAAAAAGTCGAACATTTTAATGGATACAGACATTTTTCTGAAATCAAATTGACAAGTTTACTTCCAAAACCTAATTTCCTATATTTTTCTACAATGTAAACGTAAATTTCATCACAATAAGGATGATAAAAGTTTCTATATTTAACGATAGCTCCGATTAACTCATTTTCTTTTGTATATCCCTCGACTACTAAATCGATATTTTCATCTTTAATGTTTATTCCTTCTATATCAAAAGGAAAACTATTGCTCATTTTTACTATCATAAAATTATCACCTCAATTCATACTAATTATAGCATAATTACTAAACTATGTATTTCATAAGTAATATGATACAATTACTATATTATAAAAGGAGGTAATGAAATGAATAACGAAAACTTAGAAAAATTGAAAACTGCTAAGCGAAAAACTAGAATTTTTAAAATAGTGCTCTTTCTGCTAGTAATTTCTATTTTTTATGCCTCAATTATGCTTGTAAGAGCACCTTCTGGTATCTCAGATAAAGAATATGAGCTAGTTAAAAGCGACTATGTCCTTATGATTCTTCAGTGTGTCGTAGGCGTTATTGTAATATTTTTACCTTCTAGAGTCGAAAAAAGATTTGGTGTGGACATTCCAGATGTAATGGAAATAATCTATTTCATATTTCTATTTTGTGCTATCTACTTGGGAGAAGTGCGAAATTTCTATTACAAAATTCCTTATTGGGACACTATTCTACACCTTTTTAGCGCCATGATGCTTGGAGCATTAGGATTTGTGTTGGTTTCGTTCTTTAATGACAATCGAATTAAAAACACCAATCTTAGCCCGTTTTTTGTAAGTATGTTCGCCTTTTGCTTTGCAGCTACTTGTGGCATGATTTGGGAAGCTTATGAATATTTAGCTGATCACATACTAGGTACTAATATGCAAAAATTTATGACCGCACACGGCACTGTACTGTCTGGACATGCTGCTCTAGGTGATACGATGAAAGATATCATTGTGGACCTATTAGGCGCGTTATTTGTAGTAGTTTTAGGATATATACACCTTAAGCGAGAACAGAAGAAAAAAGAGCTTATTCATGATGAATTAGTTAATATAGTTGAATAGACAACTCTCCACTTATGTCAGTGGAGAGTTATTTATATGCTCCAAAAAGCCAAATAATTGTAATTAATAAGCCATACCAATAATACAAACGAAGAAACAATCATAATATTTCTATATAGCTTTGTTTTCCTACTTATATACTTTTCTTTTAGAGATACTATCGTTAACACGATGATCAATATCATCAGTATAATATTTAATATTAAATGTATTTTAAAGTCACCAATTGGAGTAGTCATTGCTGACATAAATCTCATAACAGTAAACACGACATTAATTATTATCGCTATTCCCAAAACATTGATTAAAAACGGAGTTAAACTAATTCTACCAGCTTTTCTTATGTTCACTGCTCTTCTCTTCTTTCTCATAAACTTTATGACGGCTAATACAAAGCATAGTACATATACTATCGCAGCAAATATAAGTAACCCTTTGTTTAGAGCAAAAGATTTATTTACGGGTATTCGTATATAGTCTCTTATATTACCTGTTCTAACTTTTTCAACTTCCCCACTATCATCTAATTCAAACTTTAAATGGCTTAGAGTACCTCCACCTTTATCAAAATAAGTAGGATATGAGTCAGTTCTTTCAAAAACTAGCGGTTCTATTTCAGAGTATTTGTATGAATTCTTAAACCCTTCAACTTCAAGTAATACTTCTATTTCTCCATTCTTATTATCTATTACTTTTATACTGTCACCACTTACTAAATATATACTGGATAAAAAATTACTATGAATCATCCTTCCAGAACTATATTTTCCACTTAAATCTGATGAATGAACTTGTTTTACCTCTACTTCTGCATTATGAGTAAACTCTGCAATTAATTTATTTACAACATCTATTCTTACACCTGAATCTTCATTAGCAACATTAGTTAAAATACATACTCCAAAATTCTCTTCTGGAACTATACTTATAAAAGCTGAAAAATTAGTAGTATTTCCACCATGTTCTAAAATTCTAATACCATTTTCTTCTCTAGCCCAGAATCCATGTGCAATTGATGGCATACCACTGCTCACATATAATGTATCTTCAAAAAAATCATCTAGTGTAAAACTCTTATTAAATAGCTTTAAATTACTATTCCCATTAGTGTTCAACAATCCTATCATGAATTTCCCCATGTCTTCTGATGTAGATTTTATACTACCAGCAGGTGCCTCATTTAAAAAGTTCTCTGGCATTAGAATGAATCCATTTTTAGCTTTTCCATATCCTTTGCTTTTATTTTCAACCATATCTTTAAGATGAAAATAATCTACATATGATGTTGATTTTTCCACGCCTAGAGGTTTTAAAATATGGTTTTCAATATAGTCTTCAAATTTTTCGCCTGATACTAATTCAATAATATATCCTGCTATGTCGGTACTAAAATTAGAATAAGCTATGACAGTTCCTGGTTCATATACTTGTTTAGGTTGATGTTTAGAACTAACCCAATTTTCTAAAGAAATTATCTCATCTTTCTCAAATGTCATCATTTCGCTTGCATTTTCTTCAAATCCAGCTGTGTGATTCATCAAGTCTTTAATAGTTATTGGTGTATCAAATTCTAATTCTAGTCTTTCATATCCAATAAAATCCCTAATATCATCTTCTAATTTCAATTTTCCTTCTTCCTCTAGCTGCATAATAGCTGTCCAAGTAAAAATCTTACTAATCGAACCTATTTCAAAAACTGTATCTTCTGGAATTACATCTGAATCTGCCTCTAGATTTGACTTACCATACCCCTTATTAAATACTATCTTACCATCTTTAACTACTACTACAGCGCTACCTGGAACCTTATTTCCTATTTTTTCTTCCATCACATTATCAACAATGCTTTCAATGCCATTTATATTTACTCCACTTGGAGTAAATATTGGTTCAGAATCAGCTTTAACAAAACTTGATTGTAAAATAGACATCAGCAATACCAATATAAGTAATACTTTGTTTTTTTGTTTCATAGTCACCCTCCAACAACACACACACTGTATGTTTGAATTATAAAAAATACCCCCTTGGGGTTTACATACACATTGTATGTAATTGGTAAAATAAAATTGCATTTCTGCAATCCTATTTCATACTTTCAACTTGTTTTTTCATAGTTTCTTCTATATTTCCATCTCTTAGATCTAGTCCAACTCCTGCCAAAATTTCCATAATCATTCCTAATTTTTCATTCTGTTCTTCTTGGGAACAAGGAAAAAGTATTGGAATAGTCCAGAAATTTATAAGTAATACAAATAGTTCAGAAACTATTTTAGGGCTATTTACCTCAATAGAACCGTCATTTTTACCTTCAGCTATCAATTCTTCAAACAAAGGAGCTAAAATGATTTTATTATCATCTACAAGTTTTTTTAATAGTGTTGGACTATTTAATAGCTTTGTCAGATCTAATTCAATTTTCTCATTTATTATATTTTTGTTAGAATTGTTCAAAACCCATTTCACTTTTTCTAAACCATTTAACTCAGTATGTTCTCTTACTTGCTTAAATGGATTGTCATCAACAAATAGTTTAGTACTGATTGCACTCACTACCTCTTCTTTGGACTTGAAGTGATGGTAAAACGCCCCTCTGGTAAGGCCCCCCATCCCATCTACTATGTCTAAAACAGTTGTTTCTTCATATCCTTTTTCCAAAAACAGATTAAGTGAAGTGTCCAATATTAGTTGGATAGTATCGCCAGAATTCTTATTCCTTGACAAATTTGTACCTCCTAGGATAATATTATTATAACATACACCGCGTATGTTTGGAAGAGAATTATTATTCCCCACTCTTTTATACCAATTCTTATTATAGCACATTTTATTGCTACAATGACGCTTTTCTTAAGAAAAAATAATCTATACTTAATTTTCAAGTTTAATATGCTTTAATGTTTCTTTATAATTATAAATAATTATCTAATGTCTAATTAAATCTAGTATAACTAATAAAAAATATGAGTAAAACCAAATGGTCTTACTCATATTTTTCGTATGTCATCAACATATGTAGTTTTACATATCTAATTTAGCCGACAAAGAAATTAAACATCAAATTTGCTGCGACTCCTGCACATAGTCCCCCTACTGTATGAGAAAGAATTGCTGGAAGTATTAAATCTTTTTCGTCTAGTGATTCCATCATTACTACGTGAGTACATAAGTATCCACTAAAGCACATACACATTGCTACAAATACTGCTATATCATGTGTGTTTGCAATTCCATTAGCAATCATTTCTGGAATGATTCCAACTGCTGCTCCTGCTGCTCCTAGCGCTGTTAGAGGAACTGCTATTGCTTCGACATTTTGGAAGCCAAACATAGGTTTTAAAATAAAGTTTATTTTTTCACCAAGCATCGGTAATAATCCAATTCCTTGATAAGCAGATCCATCGTAAACTCCTACTGCTCCTGTTCCATTCGTCAACATAAGCACTAACGTTGTTATAATAAGTATTCCCGGAATTATGTCTATTCCAAGTTGAACTCCTGCTCCACCACCGTCTAGTGCTGCAGACATAAGTCTTGAGCCAACTCCACCTGTTCTTACTTCACGGTAGTTTAATATGTCATAATCTGAATCGCCTTCTACTTCACAATCTGCTTCTTTACCGTATTTTTTAGCTGATGCTATAAGCATAAGTCTAGTGCTTACCAACGCACCTACTATAGCTGCAACATTACCTATTAAAACGGCTGTTAAAAAACTTTCGCCTTCAGGAGCCATTCCTGCAACTGCCGCACTTACTATTAGCCCCATACCAAAAGCAGTTCCTATATTTGTCAATGCAGGTAATTGATACTTTTTAAAATATCTACGAATCTGTTGATTGTTTGCAAATGTAAGTATTGCTGGGTTATCAGATAAATATGTCGTTAGAATTCCTATTGTACTTGCACCAGGTAAGCCAAAAATTGGCTTAACTATCGGTGAAAGTAATTTATTAGTTGCTGCAATAACTCCAAATTCTGTCAATATTTCTGATAGTGCACCGGCTAAAACTGCTACTGCCATTATATAAAATGCAGTATTAAACAATAAATCATATGCAGTATTAATCATAGTATTAATGGTGTTAATTCCTCCCATAATACTACTAATGTATCCAAATATTCCAACGAGCCCTACTAAGAAAAGTAATGTCTCCATGGAAAGCGCTTTTTTTAGTGTCTTTCCACTATTAGAAATTATTACATCCTTGTCTTTTTTTGTACCCGTGTCCTCAATTATATCTACTTTACTAGTCATAACTTCCACCCCATTTTAGAAGATTATTTTGTTCTCGCTACTGATTTCATTTGCACAAAGTTATACAAATAGTCTGTTGTACCAGTTTTAGCTGCTGTACCAGACATATTATAACCACCAAATGGATGTTGTTGAACTACTGCTCCAGTCGATTTTCTATTGAAATATAGATTTCCTACGTGGAATTCATTTCTAGCTCTTTCAAGTTGAGCTTCGTCATTAGAATATACAGATCCTGTTAGTCCATATTCCGTGTCATTTGCTATTTCAAGACCTTCTTCAAAAGAAGATACTTTTATTACTGCCACTACTGGCCCAAATATCTCTTCTACCGAAATTCTATCGCCATGTTTAATATCTTTAATTACTGTTGGTTGTATATAGTATCCTTCAGAATCATCATATGTTCCGCCATGTACTACTGTTCCTTCACTTCTACCTATTTCTATATAGTTGGTGATTCCATTATAAGCACTTTGACTTATTACTGGTCCCATATCTGTATTGTCTTTTCCAAGTCCCATTTCAAGTTATTTCGTTTTTTCTACTAGCTTTTCTACAAATTCATCATAAACCGATTCATGTACTATTGCTCTAGAACATGCTGAACACTTTTGTCCTTGGAAGAAGAATGCTGATTGCATTACCCCTAGTGCTGCTTGGTCAACATCTGCTGACTTATCAACGATTATAGCATTTTTCCCACCCATTTCAGCAACTATTCTCTTTATCCATTTTACAGATGTAGCTGCTGCTGCTTGATTAATTCCAAGACCAACTGCTTTAGATCCTGTAAAGTTAATAAATCTAGTGTCTGGATGTTCAACTAAATATGAACCAATTTTTCCACCTGAACCAGTAACGTAGTTAACTACTCCTTTAGGATAGCCTGCTTCTTCCAATATTTCCATGAATTTCCATGCAACTACTGGAGTGTCACTTGCCGGTTTAACTACTACTGTATTACCTGTAATTAATGCTCCCATTACCATTCCTGCAAGTAATGCAAGAGGGAAGTTCCAAGGTGGAACTATTACTCCTACTCCTATGGGAATATAAAAAGCCGAAGTTTCTTCACCTGGTATATTTTGTAACGGAATACCTTTTTCTAGTTCTTCTAATCCAATACAATACGCATTGATAAAATCTATAGTCTCACAGATTTCACCATCTGCTTCTCCCCAGTTTTTACCACTTTCTTCTATCATTACTGCATTCATATTAAATCTTTCTCTTTGAAGTAATTCAATAACTCTTTGAGCTATTTCAATTCTTTCCTTAGCTGGAGTAAATCTCCAAGTTTTGAATGCTTCTGAAGCGGCTTTCATAGCCTCCTCAGCATCACTAATATCTGCTGAGGAAGCGTAGCCAATTACTTCGCTTTTTTTACCTGGATTTACAGAAGTTATTAAATCCTTAGTAACTTTCTTCTCTCCATTTATCCATAATGGGTATGTTTCACCCTTTTTCATATTTTCAAAAGCACTTACCATTTGTGCCTTAATGCCCTCATTTTGAAAATCTAATTCCTTCTCATTTTTAAAAACCATTACCATTATTCTACCCCTTTTCAATAGTTAATTTTAACCAAAAGATTGTTCTGTACGGTTGATTATTTCATCTTGAAGTGCTTTACTTAAGTTTCTAAAGTGGTCACTGTATCCTGCTACACGTACGATTAAATCTTTATAATCCTCTGGATTTTCTTGTGCCTTTATTAATAGTGCTTTATCTACAACATTAAATTGAATGTGATGTCCATCCATATCAAAGTATGATTTTACAAGATTAGCCATATTTGTAAGCCCTTTATCTCCTTGAACTACACTTGGTGTAAATTTTTGATTCAATAGAGTTCCACCTGTACTCAAGTGATCCATCTTAGATGCAGATTTTAATACTGCAGTAGGTCCATTAATATCAGCGCCTTTTTCTGGAGAAATTCCTTCAGATAAAGGAACACCTGATAATCTACCATTTGCACTTGCACCCATAACTTCTCCAAAATAAACGTGACAAGTAGTAGGAAGCATATTAATTCTGTACATTCCACCTCTCATATTTGGTCTACCTGTTACTGTATCTCTATAGTACGTGAATACTGATTGCATAATATCATCTGCATAATCATCATCATTACCATATTTAGGAGTTCTATTTTGAACTAAGTGTCTAATTTCGTCATGTCCAACAAAGTTGTCTTTAAGTGCTTTATCTAGTTCTTCCATAGTAAATTTCTTTTCATCAAATACATTGTACTTAATCGCAGATAGTGAGTCAGTAATAGTACCAATTCCAACTCCTTGGATATATGAAGTATTGTATCTAGCTCCACCTGCATTATAATCTTTACCATTTTCGATACAATCACTTGTTATGATTGATAGGAAAGGTGCTGGCATAAATTGAGCGTATATGGTTTCTATAACATTTGAACCTTTCACTTTAATGTCTACAAAGTGTTTAATTTGCTTTTGATAAGCTTCTAATAATTCTTCGTAGCTCTTAAAATCTTTAGCTTCACCTAATTTAAGTCCAAGTTGTTTCCCTGAATAGTTATCAAATCCATTATTCAACGTTAATTCAAGAATTTTAGGTAAATTGAAATAACCAGTTAAAATATATGCTTCTAGCCCAAAAGCTCCTACCTCTACACATCCACTCGCTCCACCACGTCTAGCATCTTCTATCGTTTTACCAGCGTTTAGTAGTTCTTGAATTATAGCTTCTGTATTGTAGAATGCAGGTTGTCCCCATCCCTTTCTAGATATTTCACAAGCTCTCTTGATGAAATTCATAGGAGTTTTTCTGCTTACTTGTACATTTGAACTTGGTTGAAGTAATTTCATTTCATCCATACAATCAAGGATTAAGTAACTAACTTCGTTTACTCCATCTTTTCCGTCTGGAGTAATTCCACCAGTATTTATATTAGCAAAGTCTGTATACGTTCCACTTTCTTTCAATGTAATACCAACTTTTGGAGGTGCAGGTTGGTTATTGAATTTTATCCAAAGACTTTCAAGTAATTCCAGAGCTTTTTCATCGTCTAAAACACCATCTTCAACATCTTTATTGTAATAATCAATTAAATGTTGATCTAATCTACCAGGACTAAAAGCATCCCATGGATTTAATTCAGTAGTTACACCTAGATGCACAAACCAGTACATTTGAATTGCTTGCCAGTATGTCTTAGGTCTAAACTCTGGAACGACATCACAGTTAGCTGCAATTGCTAAAAGCTCTTGCTTTCTAGACTCATCGGTTTCCTTATCAGCCATTTCTCTTGCAAATTCAGCATATCTCTTTCCTAAAGTTATAATTGCATCACACGCAATACTCATAGCTTTTAGTTGTTCATGTTTGTTATACGCTTCTTTATCATTCATGAAATCTAGTTTATCAATAGATTTTTGAATATATTCTTTATATTCACCAAAGCCTTTTTTGAATATATTTTCAGAACCAACTGTATGCCCAGGCCCTCTTTGTTCCATAAACTCTGTGAAAATCCCTGCTGCATAAGCATCTTTCCATTCTTGAGTCATCGCGTTCAATATCTTATTTCTAACAGATCTCTTTTCCCAAAAAGGAATTATCTTATTTCTTTGAAGTTCTAAATCTTCCTCTGTTACTTTAAAACTGATTAACTCTCTTGCATTCATTACTTCCATGTCTTCAATAGTATGACAGCAAAGTTCTGGGAAACTCGGTGCTGCTTGAGGTCCATCTCCTTTTTCTCCAACTATTAATTCACCATCATTAATACATAGAGTTTTGTTCTCCATAAAATGCTTGAATGCAAGCGCTCTCATTACAGGAACAGAAACTGAACCTTCATACTCCATATAAGCATCAGTCATCAAATCTGCTCTTTCCATATATATGTGAGGAATAGCAGTAACGCTTTCTTCTCTAAGATTTTTAATTCTCTCATTCATTCCGCGTCTTTCTTTTTCTAATTTGAGTGTATTTGACATTTCGTCTCTCCTTTCATAACAATTACTAGCGATTTCTTACTTTTGTATTCTATTAATGTTAATGGTTAATAAATTTATCCACCGATTAATGTATTGTTGTATCCCGATTTTTTATATAATTCTTGAAATTGTTTCATTACTTCATTGCTTGGGACCCCAAAACTATCATATGAGTATCCTAAATTTAGTCTTTCATATTTATGAGTTCCAATTTCATGGTATGGCAATAGATTTATCTGTTCTACATGAATATTATTGTGTTTAAGAAAATCAATAATGTCTTCCATGTCCTTAGTAGTTGCATTTACTCCTTCAAAAATTGGTATTCTTATATTTATACTTGCATTATGTTCATTTAAAAATATCAAATTCTCTAATATAAGCTTATTGCCTTTTCCAACAAACTTTTTATGTACTTCATCATCCATTGTCTTTACATCATATAAAAAAATATCAACGTATTTTAATATCCTTTTAAAATGTTCAGTTGGAGCATATCCTGAAGTATCTACAGCTATATGTATACCTCTTCTTTTAAGCTTTTTGCAAAGGTTTTCAAGATAGTAAATATCTTGTATCATGCTTTCTCCACCTGATAGCGTAACTCCACCATCTGATACTTCGTAGAAAAGATTATCTTTCTCTATTGCTTCAACAATTTCACTTACCGAATACTCTTTACCTGCTGTCTCAAGTGCATCTCCCAAACAGTATTCAATACAATCTCCACAAGCAATGCATTTATTTCTATCAATTATAACTTTTCCATCACTTAATTCTAAAGCACCGTTAGGACAAGTCTTGACACATTTGCCACAAGATATACACTTTTCTGAATCATATAGTAATTCTTTATCAAAAGAAATGCTCTCTGGATTATGACACCATTTACAATCCAGTCCACATCCTTTGAAAAATACTGAGGTTCGTATTCCACTTCCATCAGAAATCGAAAATTTCTGTATATTAATTATTTTAGTAATAATGAAAACCTCCTTACTTATTTCGATATTTGTTCTTAATTTTGAAATTTTTTCTTTTATCATCCATATAAACCTAAACTAATGAAAATTTATGCATCTTTTTTCATTTATATGAATCATTAAATTGATTATATCATCTACTTGAAATATGTCAATATGTTTTTATGCGTTTACTGAAAATATTTCATGAAATCTGTTTTATTTTACTATTTTGCCTTTAAATATCACTTATAGTGAAAATATCGTTTATATTTTTCATAATAAAAAATAGTGAGATATATCTCACTATTTTAATTACATATCTTTTGATTTTTGAATACAAGCCTCTACACCTTTTATAATAGAATATCTAAAGCTTTCACTTTCAAGTGCTTTTACCCCTTCAATACTCGTTCCGCCTGGCGAACACACCAAGTCTTTTAATTCTCCTGGATGCATTTTGGTTTCAAGTAACATCTTTGAACTTCCATATACAGTTTGAGCTGCTATTCTATATGCTTGATCTCTCATCATACCACCTGCCACCGCGGCATCTGCAACGGCTTCAATAAACATAGCCACAAATACTGGAAGACTTCCACCAACACCAACTGCCACATCCATCAAATTCTCGGATAGAGATTCTACTGCACCGATCCCATCAAATATACTAATTGCATTTTCTAGTTCATTTTCATTTATGTTCTCACTATAACAATATGAAATTGTTCCTTCTCCCACAAATACTGGAGCATTCGGCATAGTTCTTATAATCTTGGTATTTTCACCTAGATAATTTTGCATATGTTCAATAGTTTTTCCAGGAGCTATAGTAATAACTATAGTTTCAGGTTTTAAGTACTCTCTTATCTCTTCACATACCATTTCATAAATTTGAGGCTTAATTGCTAATACTATAATATCTGATCCTATCACTACTTCTTTATTATCTGAATAAGACTTTACTCCTAATTCATTCCCAATCTTTACATTGTCAGGGCTCTTATCTGATACTTTTATCTGTGATCTATCTATTCTACCTGCAGCAATTATTCCTTTAACCATCGCTTTTCCCATATTTCCAAAGCCTACAAAACCTATTTCCACCTAATCTACCTCCATATTTCTAGATTATCTTCTATTATACACCTATTTTATGACATCTTAAATCATTATCTTTGATATTAATTTCACTATAATGAATATATACATTAATTAATATTTTGTCAAGTCTCATGTCATATTCATATCATCTTTTATAAGATTCTTGAATTTATTGAATTGACTTGCTTTCACCTATTTGGTATATTTATACTAACGAATATTTATTTGGAGGATAATTATGGATAATAGTATCGGTTCTAAAATTAAAGAACTTAGAACTAGCAATAAATACACATTGAAAGACTTAAGTGAAAAAACTGGACTATCTGTTGGATTTCTATCTCAAGTAGAAAGAGGAATTTCTTCTATTGCTATAGATTCGTTAGCCAAAATTATAAAAGTTTTCGATATGGAGCTTTCTGACTTCTTTGAAAGAACTGGAACTAACGGGAATGATCCAATAGTGAGAGGATTTAATCTATCCCCTGACTTAATCAGTCCTTATATTGTTCAATTTGTTCTTAGTAATAAGGTCAAAGATTTTGACATGTTGCCAAGACTATTCCAACTTCAGCCACTAGGTGGTTTTGAGAAAAAAGAAGTAGAAATGTACAGCCATGTTGGAGAAGAATTCGTATATGTACTTGAGGGAGTTGTCACTGTACTTATAGATAATGAAAAATATGTTCTTTATCCAGGCGACAGCGTTCAAATCAATTCACTTGTTCCGCACAATTGGATAAATCAAACAAACAGGACAGCTAAATTACTGTCAATAAATATACCAAACCCTTTTCAAACAGATGAAAACTTAAAAATTAATGATCATATAGAATCAATAAAAAGATGACTTCAATGTCATCTTTTATTATAATTTATGACACAAAAACACATGAGGTGAAATATGAAATCATATTTAGAAAAAATACATAATAATGAGTACATTATTCATTCGTCTTATAATAAAGGCACAATAATCAATAGTGATGGTAGTAACACTAAATTTATTACTAACGAACCTTTTATCTACAATAGTGATATAGTGAATCCTGTACTATCTGTTATTTATGATGATGGAAAGAAAGAAAAAGTAGGAATGGAACACATTAACGATATTGGCATAGTCAATTTTAGAGATTTGGGTGGCTATGTTAATGACGAAGGCAGACAAGTAAGATATCAAACACTATATAGAAGTGCCGTTATTAATCCTACTGGAGAAAGCCTTGAAAGATTTTTGGAGCTTGATATAAAGACTATCGTCGACCTTAGGAGTACTTGGGAAGTTAAAGCTGAGCCAGATGGTGTATTTGAGAATATAAATTATTTACATGAGCCAGCAATGCTGGAAATGGAAAATCTAAAAGACTTAAAACAAGGTCTGAATATGGAAGAACTTGAGAAATTAATGGGAGTTATGGATTTAAAAGAATACTTACTCAAATCATATAAAAAACTTGCTTTAAATAATAAATCCTACAGAACTATGTTTTCACTATTATTAAAAAATGAAACTCCTCTTGTTTTTCATTGTAGTGCTGGCAAAGATAGAACTGGAGTAGCTGCTGCTCTTATTTTATTAGCCCTAGGAGTCGATGAGGAACAAATCAAACACGATTATTTACTTAGCAATAAATACAGACAAGAATTCATTGAAGAAGTAGCTAAAAGACATAATTCTAGCTTGGAAGAAGCTCAATCTATAGGCGGAGTACTAATAGAATCATTGGAAAATGTATTTTCTAGCATTAAGGAAAAATATCCTAATTACAATGAATTTTTCAAAGCAGAATATGACTTAGGAAGTTCTGAGTTACGTATTTTAAAAGATAAATATACCTATTAACACCCATTGTTTGAACATATACTAAAAACACCATCTAGATTTGAATATATGCTGGTAAGATTATATTCAATCATAATTTTACAATTACTATGAGCACTTTAGGTGATATCTAATCTTGCAAGCTTAAAGACAGCACTAGCAAATGATAGATATACACAATATATGCTGTATATTGAATTCTAAGACCCTTTTTGAATCTAGTACCATAAATATATGTACTGTATAAACAAAGTCTTTAGAGTCCTTTTTAAGAGAAGTTAGCCATATTGCTATCACAAATATTAGACTGAGAATATGGTTTTTCTGATTATATATGGAATATAATTTCTGCTTTATGGTTTCATTCAAATGCCAAAGCATGAAGGAGTAAGAATCCTACTAAATAAAGTTAGTGTCATCTAGAAAATGTGAAATATGATGTACAATTCCTATTTATTATAATAAAACAACACTATACTTGATTGAATAAATACCAGATGGAAAATGAAATAAAATTTCTAATATAGTGCATTAGATGATGGTGTTAAGCCCTATTGGATATGCTACGGATGAATAGCTGAATTCAACTAAAGGAGAAATTATGGAACTTATAGGAAGTTTAATAACACTAAAACCATATACTCTTGAAATGTGTCATGAGTTTTGGAGTGAATATGTGTCTGACCCATTAATGACGGATATGCCTTATAAGCATGACGAATCAAAGATTGATGAATACTTTATTTCTAGAATTAACGATGAAACAAGAATATACTTTGCAATTTGCCTTAATGATAAAACTATTGGCGAAATAATGTTAAAACATATTGATGCAGAAGAATCTACAACGACATTAAGCATTGCAATTTCGAATGATAAGTATAAAAACAAAGGTTATGGAACTGAAGCAGAAAAGCTTATTATAGACTATGGATTTAATATCTTAAATCTTAAAACCATTTATGCCGATACAGTAAAAAGAAATATTAGAAGCCAGCATATTCTAGAAAAACTAGGATTTAGCTATATAAAAGAAGAAGATGATTTTATATATTATAGATTAGATAAAAAATAGAGCATATATCATAAATATATGCTCTATTTTTTACTATTCAAAACTATCATTTATTACTGAATTAACAACTATTGAAGCAATTCCTAGTGGTATTGCCCACTTATTTTTACTAATTGCCCCAAATGCTATTAGAGCAGTACCTGCTGCCTTATTTGCAACACTACCAATTTTCATGCTCTTTTTAGTAACTAACGGCATTCCTGGAATTCCAACTTTTCTACTAAAAGAATTCACTTTTCTAATCGTATCATTAATCATATCGTCACCACCATCAAATATATTCCTATTTGCACTAACTCACCAACTGTTAAAATTGCCCCCACTATAGGTAGAGCCAAATACTTCTTTGGGGTCTTCCCTTTAACATCTTTACTCTTCTTAATATACATTATCGAGCCTGATACTAATAAGATTAATCCTAATATTAATAAACTGATATTAATATATAGTGTAACCTTACTTTGCATCATCTCAAATAGCATATTTATTATGTCTTTCATACTAAACTTTCCTCATTTCAATTATTCAAATAATTTTGGTATAACTGCTTCTATTATAAAATCAAAGGTTCTAATTTTATTCTCTAATATGGAGTCTTGAATACTCACTGTATATAATAATGCTTGAATGGTATCAAAAACCAGTTGTTTGCCTACTTTATAAACTAAGTCTGTTTTTTCAATTATATACTCAGAGTACTCTATACTGTCAAGTTTTAGACTAGCCATTTCTTCGGGAGATAATTTATTTATAAAAGCTTGGAAATCATCACTTATAAAATCATAAAGATATCTTCTTTTTGAATACTCACGATATAACCACTTTAATGCAGCTACAAACCCAGTTTTATTAGGATTTTCGGAAAGAATTTTTTCCAATTCTAATTTAAGTTGGCTTTGTAGACCTCTTAATGTCTCAGAAAAAAGTTGCTCTTTATTATCATATAAAAGATAGAAATGTCCGGTAGATATGCCGACTTTAGAGGTCAAATAAGTGATACTAGTCTTTTTGTATCCTTTAGTTGCCCATGCTATTTCACATTCTCTACAAAGTTTCTCTTTTAACTTTTCTTTTCCATTGCTTTTTTCATTATTATTCATAATTTTCTCCTTTTGAATATTTTATTTTTTATATTCAATTACATAATAATCTTTTTTTGAATATTTGTCAAGTTATATTCAAATTTTTATTTATTATTTTTATATTATTAAGCTTTATTTGGGTATAGGTATATAGAAATAAAGTTTCTCATGAAAGGAAGTTGAAAATGGAAAAAAAATTATATGAAGAGATTTTAAGTAATGTTATTAGTTATCCTACTGTAAATCCTCCTGGAAATGAAAAAGAACTTGCTGAATACTTAGATGGCGTTCTTAAAGATCTAGGCTTTAAGAGCTATGTTCAAGATGTTTCTCCAGGTAGAGCTAATGTAATAGCAGAATTTGGTCCAGAAGATGCCGAAGAATCTATAATGCTTTCTGGACACTTAGATGTTGTAGGTGTAGAAGATAATTGGAGTACTGATCCTTTTGAACTTACTATAAAAGATAATCGTTATTATGGTAGAGGTACTTGTGATATGAAAGGTCAAGTAGTTGCCATGATTATTGCAGCTAAAAGACTTATGGACGAAAAAGTACCACTAAAGAGAAAAGTTATGCTTGGATTTGTAGCAGATGAAGAAATAGGAACTACTGGGACACAAGTTATGGTTAATAGCGGAGTTAAACCTACATACTGTGTTATAGGTGAACCTACTGAAATGGATATTGACATAGCTCATAGAGGAGTAAATCATTACGGCGTTACATTTACTGGTAGAGCGGGACATGCAAGCTCTCCACAAAGCGCACTTAATCCAATTTACCCAGCCGCTATGTTTGTATTGGAAATTGAAAAGCTACAAGAAGAACTTCAAAAGAAAGAACATTATATTCTACCTTCACCTACTGTTACTGCTGATATCATACGTGGTGGTGTACAATGGAATGCAGTTCCGGAATCTTGTATGGTTGAAGTAGATAGAAGGACTATACCAGAAGAAGATAAAGAATATGTTTATAATGAATACTTGAATATTATAGAAAAAGTTAAAGCTCAGTATCCAGAAATAAAATATGAACATACTTATATTTCAGGAATCCCTTCTAGTGAACCACAAGAAGACTTTATTCTAAAAGACATCTGTAAAGAGGTATTAGAAGAAATGGGAGTAGAAACACGTATACGTGACTTCCCTGCAGGAACTGACCAATATGTTCATTTACAAGCAGGAATTGACTGTGTATTAGTTGGTCCTGGTAGTATATCTAAACAAGCTCACATTACCGATGAATATTTGGACATTCCGGATGCTGAACTCGGAATTGAATTTTACTATAATTTAATAGCTAAAATGGCAAAATAATATAACCAAAAAAGACTTCATATCATAAATATGAAGTCTTTTTATTTCCAATTACTAATATCCTATCTGAACTGCAATAAACAAGAATATTATTGACAGAATCATCAAAATGAAAAATAGTGGCAAGAAGAACTTATACCACTTACCTAACGGAATCTTACCATAAGCTAAGAATATCAATAGTCCTCCGTAAGTAAACCAAATCATATTTGAAACTCCATCACCAAATTGATAAGCAAGAGTAGCAGTTTGACGAGAAATTCCTAGAATATCTGCCAAAGGAATAATAATAGGCATCAAAGCCACTGCTTTACCACTACCGGAAGCAACTATACCATTCATTATAGTTATAAGGAAAAACACTCCCACAGTTGTTCCAAATGGTGATAGACCTTGCAACATTTGAGATAACGAATTAACTATAGGGTCCATTAGTCCAGTTCTAGTAAGCATCCATTGAATACCTCTAGCAACTCCTATAACCATTGCTCCACCCATAGCACCTGCTGCTCCTTGAGTAAAAGTCTTAACAGTTCCTTCAACTCCTAAACTTCCAATAATAGCAGTTAGAAGTCCAGCTGCAAAAAATGTCGCTGTTAAATCGTTTATACCCCATCCCAATTTCATCATTCCATATACTGATGCCACAAATGCACCAACTAATGCCAATAATGAAACTGCGTGTTTCCAAGTCATACTACCTTCTTCACCATCATAACTTACTCTTAAATCATCAACATTGATTTCCTTTACGATTGATTTAGAAGGATCTTTTTTTACCTTTTCAGCATATATTAATATGTATACTAAAGCCACTATACAAAAAACTAAATATGCTGCTAAACGCAATCCGAAACCAGAGAACATTGGTAATTCAGCAATTTGATGTGAAATACCTACAGTATACATATTTGTAGGACCTACAGCAAAACCCACCATTGTACCTAAAGTCACTACTGCAGTTGCAGTCATAATATCATAGCCTAATGCTAAGATGACAGGTATTACTAATGGCACAAAAGGAATTACCGTTTCTAACCAACCTAAAAATCCTCCTAATACAGCAAATATCGAATAAATAATAGCAATAACAATTGCTCCACCTTTATCGCCGGCAAAATTAACTAATCGTGTTACAGCAACTGGTATAGCTCCAGTTTTATTGTAAACCTCAATTACACCACCTACGATTAAAATAAGGAACATGATACTTGCTGAACCTTCAAATCCATATGGTATCGCACGGAAAATATCAAAAGGAGATAGATTTCCACGCTCAACTTCATGATAGCTACCTGGAATAACTTGACTTCTTCCGTCAATTACCTCTCTATCAAACTCTCCAGGAGTCACAAAGAAAGAAACAGAATAAATTAGAATAATGATTATAAATAATATCATAAATGGATTAAAGTTAATCTGTCTCTTCTTTTTAGTTTGATTTGCTTTGTTGTTTTCTGACATAATATACCCCTCCTTTTATTTTAACTACTTTATTATAGTAGCGCTATATATTATTTACCCATTTTACTTACTACATATCAATTATAGTACTTTATTATTAAATATTATAAATCAATCTCATTAGCACATGGCTTACATTTATATATTATTAATAATCTATATCCCAAAAAATCTCTTAAAGAAATTGCTCAACTTTTCTAACACTTTCTCTTTCTTTTTGCTCGCATTATTATCTCCACCACCAAAAATTGGAGTTGGAGGAAGAATATCTATTATGTCTCCACCGAGTTCTTTGATTTCACCATTTCTAAAAGAGTTTGCTATAAATTTTTTAGTTTCTTCAGGCTTCAAATTTTCCTCTTTTATAATGACCTCAAGTTCCTTTTCTCGCTCTTTTTCTATATATTCTTTCCACTCATCCGTAATGTTTGAATCAGTATTATCCTTTGAATAAAAGCATCAATTAAATCCTTTTTATTACGTAATTGTGGACTAGAATCTATAGCAGATGAAATTTTTCCTTCAATTTCCATGTCCGTCATGTTCTCATCTTTATACTTAGCTATAAGCATCAGTATATAATCAATATTGATTTCAACAGATTTAACAAGTTCCATTTCAAATACTAAATCATCATTGATTATTTCCTTGTCTCCTTCACTTCTTCTATATCTATCATATAAATCAAGATAATAACTTTGATATTCCTGTATTTCACGATCTTGGAGAATTTCTTTGCCTTGAAAATCTGTAAAACTTACTAGAATATTTTTCAGTTTTAGTACTCCACCAAACATCTTAACAAATTCTTTCTCAGCATTTTCTCCATATTGGTATGATTGTATCGGTAATGGATATTCGTATAGAAGTTTCTCCACTAGCTCACTGTATCCAATGACATCTTTACCTTTATCATCTTGATATCCATTATAATAGTCATTAAAAGATTTTAATAAGACGATTCCACTTGCATCCTTATCGCCAAATAGTGCAATAGCCTCATCAGTATTCTCTTCTAAATTTCTGAAACAAATAATATTTCCATAAGCCTTGACAGAATTTAAAATTCTGTTGGTCCTAGAAAAAGCCTGAACAAGTCCATGCATTCTCAAGTTTTTATCTACCCAAAGCGTGTTTAATGTAGTAGCATCAAATCCAGTCAAAAACATATTTACAACGATTACTAAATCTAATTCCCTGTTTTTAATCCTTTGGCTTAAATCCTTATAATAGTTTTGAAACTTATCTGATGAAGTATCAAAATTAGTGCTAAACATTTTATTGTAGTCCTTAATAGCATTACTTAAAAAGTCTCTGTCGATAATTGAAAGATTAGCAGTATCAAAGTCTTCATCTGGAAATCCATCTACTCCACCGACTTCATCATTTTGTCCAAAGCTGTATATAGTCCCAATTTTCAATTTCTTGTCATTTGGCAAATCTTCCATCTGCCTTTTAAACTCTTCATAATACAGTTTCAAAGCAAGAATTGAACTTACTGCCATCATTGAGTTAAACCCTTTAACTCTCCTGTTTTTCAAATCATAGGTTTTATTTCTTAAAGTTTTAGTATCAAAATTGTTTAAAACATACTCCACAATTTTACTTATTCTTATAGGGTCTTGAACTGCTTTTTCAATATCTATTGCTCTTACTTTTTTGTCATCAGAATCAGCTTTAGAACTCAAAGTGTTTACATAATCAATTCTAAATCGAAGAACATTTCCATCTTTAATTGCATCAACAATAGTATAAGTATGAAGCTTATCCCCAAAAGCCTGCTCTGTAGTCTTTAGATTAGGATTTTTAGAACTAGTATTTGCATTAACAGCAAAAATTGGTGTTCCAGTGAAACCAAATAAAAAATACTTCTTAAACTTTTTGATAATATCTGTATGAATTTCATCAAATTGGGATCTATGACATTCATCAAATATTAGGACAACATTTTTACCATATATTACATGTTCCTTATTCTTTGAAATGAATCTGGAAAGCTTTTGAATGGTAGTAACTAATATGCGTTTATTAGAGTCTTCAATATTTCTCTCTAACTCTTTAGTATTTTTACTTCCATCAACAGCTCCCTTTTCAAATTTTTCATATTCTTTCATCGTTTGATAGTCCAAATCCTGACGGTCTACAACAAACATAACCTTGTCGATTCCATCAATCTGTTCTACTATTCTAGCTGCTTTAAAAGAAGTTAAAGTCTTTCCAGAGCCTGTACTGTGCCAAATGTAGCCACCAGCTTTAATACTTCCCTGCCATTTTTTGATTGAGGGAAATTTGAACTCGGTTCACAATCTTCTCACAAGCTGCTATTTGATATGGTCTCATTACCATCAATATATCTTCACTGGTAAAAATGCAGTATTTAGTCAATATATTCACTAGAGTATGTTTAGAAAGAAATGTAGCTATAAACTCTCTTAAATCCTCGATTCTCCTATTAGATTCATATGCCCAATAGGAAGTGAATTCATAAGAATTACTGGTCTTTCTAGTATGTTCGTTTCCATTGCGATTTTTGATATGGGTGTCACGAGTCGTGTTGAAATAATATTTTGTGGTTCTGCCATTACTTATTACAAATATTTGCACATATTCAAATAAACCACTTCCAGCCCAAAAAGATTCCCTTGCATATCTATTTATTTGGTTGAAAGCTTCCTTAATTTGAACTCCACGACTTTTCAATTCTATATGAACAAGTGGCAAACCATTAACCAAAATCGTTACATCATATCTATTATCTCTTTTTTCTCCAGTAACACTTTTCCCTTCAATTTCATATTGGTTTATTACTTGCAAATAATTTTCATGGATATTTTTCTTATTGATTAGACGACCTCATCACCCTTCATCAGCGTATGCTTTTACTATTTTTTGCTACGGTTTATATTAGCCTTGATAATGATCTGATTACTAAGTCCGTGTCTTGGTTTTCAAGCTCATGTATGATATGCAAATATGTTTTCTGTGTTGTTGTCATACTAGAATGCCCTAATCGTCTTGCCACACTAGCAATCGTAACTCCATCAAACAATAGCAAGGATGCGTGGGTGTGACGAAGTCCATGAATTGAAATTATCGGTATTCCTAAATTCTTGCAGTGTCGAAATAGTATATTATTGACTGTAGAATTATATACATTCCCTTTTACGAATATAGGTGCATTTTCTTTCATATCTTTCACAAGTTTGGAAAATTGACTTGTTGTTTTCCAATCTATCTGTACTTTTCTTATCGAAGATTTATTTTTAGTTGGCAAAAAACCACCTTCTCCCTTGTAATCCCATGTCTTATTAATCGATATAGTTTGCTGTGCAAAATCGAAATCTTCAGGTGTAAGTG
>JAAYFG010000145.1 GCA_012728335.1 Tissierellia bacterium
AGGTCCACCTTCTGAATTTAATACCCATCCTCCTTCTTCAAGAAGTCTAACAGCCTCTGTAGGATTGTAAGTATATTGATTCAATCTCTCATTTAATTCTGCTTTCGTTTCTTGATACATCCACTGCCCCTCACCATAAGGACCATTTACAACTGATCCATACCCACCAGTAAATGAATTTGTAAAATCTACCCTATCTAATAGATACGCAAATGCTTGCCTAACTTCAACGAATTGAGTAGGTCCATAGTCACATGCAAATAATAGTTTACCATATCCTGGTCTAGGATAATGGAAAGACTTAAATCCACCTTCTTCTTCTAAATCCAGTCCTGTATTTATTTCTTCTCCACCACGTGCTTGAAATATGATATCAATTGAACCTGTCTTAAGTTCATCAAACTGTGTATCTGCATTTATCTTCTTCATTATTATGGTTTCTATAGTAGGTTTTACTCCTTCCCAGTTTCCTGCATAATTAGGATTCAACTTTGCTGTTGCCATTTTTGCTGTCGGGTCATAGTCTACTATTTCATATGCTCCATTACAAGGTCTAGGAATTGCATGCCTAGCATTAGAAATAGCGTCTTGATGTTCCGCTGTTGTAATTTCTTTTGATAAATATACTCCATTTCCATCATCTAAAATTTCAATTTCATCATCACTCGTCCAGAAATTAATATCTATTGGTGGTACTTGAATCAGTGTGATTTCATAGTAAAATGGTAAGTTTTCTCCATCAATAGTCAATGAATATGTTAAATCGTCTATTAATCTAATTCCTGCAAACTCCTTTGCTTCACCACTACTATACTCTCTATATCCAACTAATTTATCTCCTTCATTTGCTGGAGCTCCCATTTCTCTAAGTGCTGGAGCAGACCAAAATAAATATGTAGAAACAAAGTTTTTGGCATTTAATTCAGTTCCATCTGCCCATAAAAGTCCATCATGAAGTTTAAGTGTATATGTACGCGATCCATCTTCATGATCTTCAATTTCATGATTTTCAATTATACTCTTGTTTATATGAAACTCACCTAGTCCATCATTTTCTACTGTAGAACTCCTACTCATAAGGGTAAACTCACTATCTGCCGCACCATTTTGCCATTTTTCAGTCCAATCACCTGAAAGCTCAGTAGAGTTTCCAATTATTACTTGACTAGCATTAGAGGTGGCTTGTTTTTCATTGTCTTCTTCCTTAGAACTCGAAATCTCATCTCCCACTGTGGAAACATCATTTCCACCACATCCTGTCATTATGATAACTAATACCGCAAAAAGTACAAATAACAATCTAAATCTTTTCTTCTTCATTCATATCCCCCTTATTCTAAATATAGTACCGTTCATACAATATAAATGATTCTACAATTGTATGTTAAAGTATATTTTACTACGGGATTTACTATAATTCAATCAAAAACATTCATTATACTTAAAAAAAATGGAATTTTACATTATAAGTAAAATTCCATTTTCGTTTAAAGCACTACATAATCATCTTTAATTTTTTCTAATAATTCGTCAACACTTATATCTATTTTTTCAGCATCTTTTCTAAGGGAGTATTCAACCATATTTTCAGCTGCTTTTTTACCAACAGTTACTCTTATTGGAATGCCTATTAAATCTCTATCTTTGAATTTTACTCCTGCTCTTTCATTTCTGTCGTCTAATAACACTTCATACCCAAGTCCACTAAGTTCATTATACAGTTTTTCACCTAGTGCAACCTGGTCTTCGTCTTTCATATTTACTATGGATATTATGATTTCATAAGGTGCAACTATCATAGGCCAGATAATTCCATTTTCGTCATAATTCTGTTCAACTATGGCAGCTACAGAGCGAGTTACTCCTACTCCATATGAGCCCATATATATGTCTTGAGCTTTTCCATTCTCATCTAAATAATTTGGACCTAGAGAAGAGCTGTATTTAGTACCTAATTGAAATATATTCCCAACTTCGATTCCTCTTTCTAATTGTAAAGGTGAACCACATTTTGGGCAAACATCTCCTTCTTCAACCATAAGTAGGTCTTCAACAACGACCCCTTCAAAGTCACGTCCGTAGTTAACATTTTTTATATGATAATTGTCTTCATTTCCGCCTACAACGACGTTTCTCATCTCAGCGACTCTACTATCTACATAAAGTTCATATTCTCCTACAAGTCCAACTGGACCGCAAGAACCAGAATGAGCTCCAGTAGCTTTTAAAATGGTTTCATCACTGGCAACTTCAACTTCAAAGTCATTGACACCAGCTGCATTAAAAAGCTTAGTTTCATTTAGCTGTCTATCTCCTGGAATAATAGCCATTATGATTTTTCCATCTTCTTTTTCATACATTACAGACTTTGCAAGTCTACTCTTATCTACATTTAAGAATTTGTGTAATTCGTCTATTGTTCCAACTCCTGGAGTTTCAATTTTTTCCATGTTCAGCATTTCTTCATCTGAATTTACATTTTTATAAACTACAGTTGCTTTCTCATCTGTTGCTGCATAATCACAATCATTACAGTATGCAATAAGTCCTTCACCTACATCGCTTAATGCAACGAATTCATGGGAAATGCTTCCACCCATAGCTCCAGAATCACCTTGAACTACGCTGTATTTCATTTTCAATCTCGTAAATATTCTGTCGTATGCATCCCACATCTCTTGATAGCTTTCTTCCATGCCTTTTACATCAGTATCAAAGCTATATGCGTCTTTCATTATAAATTCTCTAGCACGAATTACTCCAAATCTAGGTCTTTTTTCATCTCTATATTTAGTTTGAATCTGATAAAGATTCAATGGTAATTGTTTATAAGATTTGATTTCATCTTTAATCATAGTAGTAAAATACTCTTCGTGAGTAGGTCCTAGGCAAAATTCTCTTAAATGTCTATCGTTTAATTTGAACATTTCAGGCCCAAAGTTGTCCCAACGTCCACTTTCTTCCCATATTTCTTTTGGTTGAACGGCTGACAGTAAACATTCTAAACTTCCAGATGCGTCCATTTCTTCTCTTACTACTTTTTCTACTTTTCTAACTACTTTATATCCAAGTGGCAGATAAGAATATATTCCGCTTACATTTTTTCTTATCATCCCTGCTCTTAGAAGAAGTTTATGACTTGGAATTTCCGCATCAGAAGGAACTTCTCTAAGAGTTGGCATATAAAACTTTGACATTTTCATTTTATTTTCCTCCTCTATAATAAAAAAACCTTCCGTCTCTGAAAGAGACGAAAGGATATGTTTCGTGGTACCACTCTAGTTTAAGCATATGAATATGCTTTCTTTAGATCTATAACGGGATCAGCCTCAAAGCTCATAGATAGGTTCATAAAATTAGTGGATTGGAAATCTCACACCGTCATTTCCTCGCTTAAATCATAATTATACTACTATTTCTAATCATCGCTTCTATTCAATATCTTTTTATTAATATACTAGAACTATATCATTATGTCAATAGTATCTTATTCTTTAATAGTCGTTTGGATTTCCTCCAGCTTGTTTAATACAGTCTTTTACCGCATTTTTTATTCCATTGCTAGTCTTAGTTGCACTAGAAACAGAGTCCACATTGAAAGTTTGGTTTTTAACTATTTCCTTTGGAATACTATTTAAGGCCTGTTTTGCGATGGTTTCATTCTCATTGTGATCAGTCACTCTAATTCCCACAATACTACCATCTTCAACACTCATTTCAACGGTTATATTACCATTAAACCCTTCAGCACTTCCTTTGAAAACACCATCTTTCAAAGTGACATTGTATTTGTCCACTTCTGTAAAACTATAAGCATTACCGCTGTACGCTCTAACTTCATCCTCTTCAGAATGATGCTTTACAGATATTAAGATAGTAATGACAAATACGATAGAAACTAATAAAATAATCTTGTTTTTAATTTTCATTTAAATCTTCCTATGCTTTGTCAAAATTATTAGCTACTACTTTCAATTTTTCTATTATCTTCAACTCATATGGACACCTTGGTTCACAATCTCCACATTCTATACAGTCATTTGCATTTGGCATACTTTCATATCTTGGTCTTGCCCAATGCTCCAAACCATATTTTGTAAGATAATTATTCAGTGTAAACATCATAGGAATATCTATTCCCACTGAGCAAGGAGCACAATACATGCATCTTCTACAAAAGTCATTTCCTAGAGAACCAGTTTCTTCAAAAAGTTTCGCTCTTTCTTCTTCACTGAGATCTCTGAAGTCATTTCCTATTTCAGCATTTCTAACTACTTCGTCTACACTTCCCATTCCAGGGATTGCAGTTGTAACATTTTCATTCTCTAAAATATACCTAAGAGATAATTCTCCTTGAGTTATTACGCCACCACCAATAGGCTTCATGACGATTACTCCAATATCTCTTTCTTTAGCTCTTTTAAATAATTCCTCGCCTTGAAGTTCCACAGGATTGTAAGGAAATTGAATAGTTGAAAAATAATCTGTCTCAACTGCAATATCAAGTATGTCTTTACTATGACTAGTTATTCCTATTTCCCTAATAAGTCCTTTTTCCTTCAATTCAAGAGCATATTTGTATGCTCCATCTTCTGATAAAAGCTTTTCGTAATTCTCAATTTTAGAAACATTATGAAACTGATATAAGTCTATTACATCAATTCCAAGTTTTGCATAGCTCGTTTCAAAATCTGCCTTAATTCCTTCGTATGTAACCTGAGCTGATTTCGTCGCGACGATAAAGTGTTCACGACCTACTTTGTTTATTGAGTTACCAAGGTATTCCTCACTCACAGAGTATAATCTAGCTGTATCGATAAAGTTAATTCCAGATTTCAAAGCCTGTTCAATAATTTCGTCTGAAATCTCTTGATTGCATCTTTGAATTGGTATACCACCAAGTCCAATAACAGAAACTTCGAAACCAGTCTTACCTAAACGTCTTTTCTCCATATATTTTACACCCCACATAAGTAGTCAATCACTATATCTAGCCGTTGAAAAATATTACTACTACTATATATATTATATACATAGAGAATGACATTATCAATGGAGTATATGCTTTTTTATAAATAATTTTCAAAATATGCTCTCAAAAAAGAATAATACTATTGGTCCTAAGATTGCAGGCAAGAAATTTGCCACTTTACTTTCCTTTATTTCAAGGAGATTTAGACCGAGCATAAATATTAAAACAGAGCCTATTGCTGAAATTTCGTTAACGACTATAGGATTTAATATTGGGCTTATCAGTTTTGCAAATAAGAATATTAACCCTTGATATATAAATACTAGTGGTCCTACCCAAGCAATGCTCCTACCATATTTAGTACCATATATTATTGAAGTCGTCGTATCTATTACCGTCTTTAGTATTAAAAGACTTCCATCACCTTTTAGTCCCACATCTAATGGTCCTAAAATAGCCATGGATCCTATTGCTTGCATCATAAACATAATTACTATCCCTTCTCGGGCAGCACTGTTGGAATTTTTATTCATTTTAGCAAGATTGCCTACGCTTTGAAATTTCCCATCAATATCTAGTCTAGTTCCTATAAATCCACCAATTACAATGCTTAGTAGTACAAGTAGAGTGTTATTAGTCTCTATGGCACCTTGAACTCCTATTAGGAGAATAATGATATTAGCACCATATAGCATTGCATCAGTTTCTCTTTTTGTCGTAAATCGACTTATGTATTCGCTGAAATATCCACCGAACATAATCCCAAGCATATTTAAAACTAAGTACTTCACACATCTCACCTCTTATTTGTAATTCTTTCAATTATACACTATTTTATGTAAATATGTGAGTATTAGTGTTAAAACATTAAAACACTTTAAACATATGAATTTTAAGACATGGACTAATACTTACACATTGATTATAAGTATATTTATTCCGAGGGGGAAGCTGGGACCTTGCGTAGGGTCCCTTTCTCCCCCTCAGACTCCCCTATAGCACCCTCACACGCTTAACATTAAAAACAAAACATTTAAACATATGAGTTTAACACATAGACTAATATTTACACTTTAATTGTAGACATAATCTTTATTTTAACCATAACATATGCATACAGATTTTATGGTTTTGGGTTTTAGCGTTACGGAGGTGAAAAGGGAGGGAGTTTGAGGGAGGACATTAGGAAACATACGCAACGGTTCCTACGTCCTCCCTCAAGAAACTATTTTCCACATTAAAGTATTTCATTTATCTATATATAACTATCAAAATACATTTTATAAGAATATGTCCTTACTATTAAGTAGCAAATTTTGCTATAAAACATTTAAACATATGAATTTTAGACATATACTAATATTTACCCTTTGATTATAAATATGTTTATTCCGAGGGGGAAGCTGGGACCTTGCGTAGGGTCCCTTTCTCCCCCTCAGACTCCCCTATAGCACCCTCACACGCTTAACATTAAAAACAAAACATTTAAACATA
>JAAYFG010000146.1 GCA_012728335.1 Tissierellia bacterium
AAACTGCTATCTATTGAATATGTGCGGCAAGAATTAAAAAAGTACAATGAAAATTTAGGTAAAACTGTATTTATGTCTTGAAAGGAAATCATAAATTATGAGAATGCTTGTTACCGGGGCAAAAGGTTTTATAGGAAAAAATCTGATAGCTGAGCTAAAGAATAGAAAATATACAGATATACTTGAATATGATAAAGATACCGATCATAATATGCTTGATGAGTATTGTAAGAAAGCAAATTTTGTTTTCCATCTAGCAGGAGTAAACCGTCCAAAAGAAGAATCAGAATTTATGGAAGGAAATTATGGTTTTACCTCAAAGTTAATTGATACTCTGAAAAAATATAAAAATACTTGTCCAGTTATGCTTTCATCATCAATTCAAGCTAAACTTGATAATCCTTATGGAAAGAGTAAAAGAGCAGGAGAAGACTTATTGTTCAATTATAATAAAGAAACGGGAGCAAAAGTATTAGTATATCGTTTCCCTAATGTGTTTGGAAAATGGTGTAGACCGAATTATAATAGTGTAATAGCAACTTTTTGTCAAAATATTGCACGCAATTTGCCAATCTCAGTTAGTGATCCGAATATTACAATGAATCTAGTATATATAGATGATGTAGTACATGAATTAATTAATGCACTTGAGGGGAAAGAGAATAGAAAAGGGTTATTTTGCGAAGTTCCTAAAGTATATACTATAACCCTAGGTGAAATTGTAGATTTGATTTATTCATTTAAAAAAAGCCGTGAAGAGCGTACTGTTCCTGACTTGTCAAATGAATTTACAAAGAAATTATACAGTACTTATCTAAGTTATCTGCCGGAAGATCAGTTTAGTTATGAGCTTAAAATGAATGTAGATGACAGAGGTTCTTTTACTGAATTCATAAAGACCAATGACAGAGGTCAGGTTTCCGTTAATATTTCTAAACCTGGCATTGTAAAAGGAAATCACTGGCATCATACAAAAACTGAAAAGTTTTTAGTAGTTAGTGGTAAAGGAGTTATACGATTTAGAAAAGTTAATTCGGATGAGATTATAGAATACTATGTTAGTGGAGATAAGTTACAAGTAGTAGATATACCCCCTGGCTATACTCATAATATTGAAAATCTTGGAGATACCAATATGGTGACTATTATGTGGGCAAATGAACCATTTGATCCTGAGAATCCAGATACTTACCACTTGGAGGTTTAATATATGAAGAGACTAAAAGTAATGACAGTTGTAGGAACTAGACCTGAAATTATTAGGCTCTCGGCTGTTATAAATAAATTAGAAAGTTCGGAAGCAATAGAGCATATTCTGGTACACACAGGACAAAATTATGACTATGAATTAAATGAGGTATTCTTTAAGGATTTTAATTTAAAAAAACCAGATTATTTTCTTAACGCTGCAACTGGAACAGCTGTAGAAACAATAGGTAATATTCTCATAAAAATAGATCCTATTTTGGAAAAGGAAAAACCAGATGCATTTCTTGTATTGGGTGATACAAATAGTTGTTTAAGTGCTATAGCAGCAAAGAGAAGACATATTCCAATATTCCATATGGAAGCAGGTAATAGATGTTTTGATCAAAGAGTACCAGAAGAAACTAACAGAAAGATTGTGGATCACATATCA
>JAAYFG010000147.1 GCA_012728335.1 Tissierellia bacterium
CAAATCAACTTTACTTAGTCAAGGAAGTTTTTTCCTTTTTCTCAAGTTTTTAATTTGGTGTTTTGTTGTCTCTGTTTTCGTGACAACTTTTATAATATTACACTAGTTCAAAACATATGTCAACACATTTTATGAATCTTTCTACAGAAAAATAATTTTAGTGTAATATAAATTTTCTCCTGTACTTTTATATATACACTTATACCTTCCTTTTCAAACATTTATTATCTAATTAATTATTGTTTATTGCAAAAAAATAAAAGGTCATTATAACCTTTTATTTAATAACATTTTCAATTGTAAGGAATTAAGATTCAACTTTTGAGTTAATACCCCATTTAAGTAAATCAATTCTCGCTTTATGCGTTCCTGTTTCAATAGTTACCACATCTTCTTTGACGATTACAATTTTACCAACAATACCACCAATAGTGATTATACTGTCGCCAACTTTTAAATCATCTCTCATAGCTTGGATTTCTTTGTCCTTTTTCTTTTGTGGTCTTATTAGTCCAAAATAGAAGAAAGCTACCATAATAACTAGTGGCATTAATCCAAGTAAAGTTTCTTGACTCATTAACTCACCCCTCTACTATTTAATATTATAACCATATTTACTATAAAAGTCATCTCTATATTCTAATAAATTGTCATTTTTTATTGATTCTCTTATATTTTCCATCAATTTTATCAAAAATCTTATATTATGAGTAGATACTAATCTATATGCTAAAATCTCATCAACATTAAACAAATGTCTAATATAAGCCTTTGAATAATTTTTACAAGCATAGCAATCACACTCGTCGTCTAATGGTGAAAAGTCTCTTTTATATTTAGCATTTTTTATTACTACTCTTCCTTTTGATGTCATTGCTGTTCCATTTCTAGCTATTCTTGTTGGTAGCACACAGTCAGCCATATCTATTCCTCTTATTACTGATTCAAATAAATAGTCTGGCGTTCCCACTCCCATATTATATCTAGGTTTATCTTTAGGTAGTAAATCAACAGTGAAATCTAACATTTCATTCATCATTTCCAATGGTTCTCCTACAGATAATCCACCTATTGAGTATCCTGGAAAGTCTAATTCCATAAGCTCTCTAGCACTTTGTTCTCTTAAGTCTTTATACATACCACCTTGCACTATTCCAAACAACGCTTGAGAATCAGTCTTTTTATGAGCTTCTATACATCTTTTTGCCCATCTCGTAGTTCTTTCAAGTGATTGCTTTGCATATTCATGTGAAGCCGGATATGGAATACACTCATCAAAACTCATTATTATATCTGCTCCAAGTGCATTTTGAACTTCAATAGATTTTTCGGGACTCAAAAATTGAGTTGAACCATCTATATGAGATTTGAAATATACTCCTTCTTCAGTTATCTTTCTACTATCACCTAAACTAAATACTTGAAACCCACCACTATCTGTTAATATAGGACCGTCCCAATTCATAAACTTGTGAAGTCCACCAGCTTCTTCTACAATATCATGCCCAGGTCTTAAAAAAAGATGATAAGTATTAGCTAATATAATTTGAACATCATTGTCTTTTAACTCTTCTGGTGTCATGGTTTTTACTGTTGCCCTTGTTCCTACCGGCATAAATATTGGAGTTTCTATCTCTCCATGGTCAGTTGTAATCTTGCCAAGTCTAGCTTTACATTCACTAGACTCCTTTATTAATTCATATTTAAACAATTAATCACTCCTATATAATAATCATACAGTCCCCAAAACTGAAAAATCTGTATTTTTCTTTCACTGCTTCTTCATACGCATGTAGTACATTATCTTTACCAGCTAAAGCACTTACTAACATTATAAGTGTAGACTCAGGTAGATGGAAGTTAGTAATCAGCCCATCTATTACTTTAAATTCATAGCCTGGATATATAAATATGTCAGTCCAACCTGAATCAGCAACTACTTCACCATTTTTATTGTAAATTGCTTCTAATGTCCTAGTAGAAGTGGTTCCTACAGAGACAACTCTATTGCCAGAACGTTTAGTTTCACTTATTATTCTTGCGCTTTCTTCGGATAAAACATAGTATTCACTATGCATAATATGGTCATCTACATTTTCCACATTGACAGGTCTAAACGTTCCTAGACCTACATGTAAAGTCAAAAATACTATATTGACACCCATTTCTTCAATTTCTCTTAATATTTCATCAGTAAAATGCAAACCAGCTGTTGGCGCAGCTGCAGAACCAGTTTCCTTTGAATAAACTGTTTGATATCTTTCTTTGTCATTTAGTTTCTCATGAATATATGGTGGTAAGGGCATTTCGCCTAGTCTATCTAGTATCTCTTCAAAAATTCCATTATAGGAAAATTCAACAACTCTATTACCATCTTCTAATATATCCACAACAACACATGATAATTCATCTGAAAATATAACTTCAGACCCTTTTTTCATTTTTTTGCCAGGTCTTACTAAACATTCCCATTTATCACCATGTCTCTTTAATAATAACATCTCTATACGCTCTTCTTTGCCTGCTCTATGACCAAATAGTCTTGCTGGCATAACTCTAGTATCATTAAGAACTAAAGTGTCACCAGGGGACAAATAGGAGACAATGTCTTTAAATATTCTATGTTCAATTTCTCCATTGTGAGGATTTAAGTGCATCATCCTAGATTCGACTCTATTTTCTAGTGGTACTTGTGCTATAAGTTCCTCAGGTAATTCATAAAAAAAGTCTTTACTTTTTAATTCGCTCATAATTAATATATTGATACTCCTCTGAAATAATGTTCTAATATGTCTTTATAGTCCATACCGTTTTCAGCCATTTCCATAGCTCCATACTGGCTCATTCCAACTCCATGTCCATATCCTTTTCCCTTAATTACAATATCATCTGATGATACTGAGCTATTCGACGTCGTTGTGTTCTCTGAAAGTGCAATTAACTTATAAAAATTCACTACTTCAATTTCACCTTCATCTGTAGCATACTTAGGATTTGGCCTTGAAAGAATCTCCTCTATTTTTGCTTCATCTATTTGCGTTACAGTACTTGAGCCACCTAAAATTTCAAATAATGTACTCTTGCATTTAGTATTTCCTAGTGAGTTTCTGAAATTTGAAGCAGTCATTGTACCTGTTTTATTACTTCCATATATAGTTATCTCTTTAGCTCTTCCTGAACTAGTTCTACTAGTAATTTCCAATCCATTTATATTACCAAAATCATCTTTATTAGAAAGCAATTTAGTTAGTTCACTTAATGAGTAGCTAATTTCCCAATTAGTAGATTTATGTTTAGTGGAATAAGGATCTTCTATTGATTGTAAATAAGGAATGTATTCACCATTCCAAGCATCTTTTGACGCTTCAGTAACTCCACCTGATGTAGCATGGAAAAAAGCATTTGCAACATCTCCATTGTAATACATCATAATTCCTCTAGTTTCATCTACAGCTTGATTCGTTTTGTCGGTCTCGACTTCCATTCCACCATAAACTTGTGAGGCAGTAGTATCATCAAGATTATATCCATTTTTAATATACTTATCTTTGTTTACATAAGCAAAGCTTCTAGATGCAATTGCTTGAGCTTTTAACGCTTCAATAGGAAAAGATTGACTCATTTCCTTTGGTAATACTCCTTTTAAATAATCATCTACTTCAACTTTATTGATTATATTTAATCTATTGCTGTTGATTACAAAAGATATGTATCCTCTATATTTTTTCCCATTTACTGTCACTACGGAATTTGATCCTATATTGCCTAATAGAATGTCATCATTTCGTACATCTACTTCATATCCTTCATCATCAAAAACTGATAAATCTCCATATGAATCTAAGCCAATATCCAAGTACTCAAATCCACTATAATAACTTCTATTTACATCGAAATTATAAGAGTCAAGTATGAATATATCATTATCCGAAGAAATTCTTACCGTTTCACCTTGAGAATAGTTTTTTCCTATTTTAATATCATAATAATCTCCACTATATGCAAATATTGATATGGATGAAAATAACAATACTATTAAAAAAACTGCTAATACTTTAGTCTTTTTCATACGAACCTCCCCACAGTTTCTATATAAGATAGGTTTAAGTGATCACATGCTGCTTTTGTAATCATTCTTCCTCTTGGAGTTCTATTGATGAAACCAATTTGCATTAGATATGGCTCATAGACATCTTCTAAAGTAGTCTTCTCTTCACCGGTAGCTGCCGCTAAGGTGTCTAGTCCAACTGGTCTACCACCAAAATTCTCAACCATTGTAGTAAGAATTTTCCTATCTACTCTATCTAAACCTAAATCATCAATTTCTAACATATCTAGCCCTTTAGAAGCGGTTTTTTGAGTAATTACGCCATCTTCAACTACTTGAACATAATCTCTTACCCTCTTTAAAAGTCTATTCGCAATTCTTGGTGTCCCTCTAGATCTTTTAGCTATTTCTATCGCTCCATCTTCTTCTATTTCCACTTCTAGTATAGATGCACTTCGCTTTACTATTCTAACTAAATCTTCTACTCTATACAGTTCCAGATTCAGCATTACACCAAATCTGTCCCTTAATGGCGATGTCAATAGACCTGCTCTCGTAGTTGCTCCTATAAGAGTGAATTTAGATAAATCTAGTCTCACAGATCTAGCAGAGGGTCCTTTTCCAATGATTATATCAAGCGCATAATCTTCCATTGCAGGGTAAAGTATTTCTTCTACAGTCCTATTAATCCTATGTATCTCGTCTATGAATAGAACATCGTCTTCACCTAGATTGGTTAAAATACTTGCTAAGTCTCCTGGTCTTTCTATTGCAGGTCCAGATGTAACCCTTATGTTTACACCCATCTCATTGGCAATAATATTGGCTAAAGTCGTTTTACCCAAACCTGGAGGTCCAAAAAGCAAACAATGATCTAATGGTTCGCCTCTGCCTTTAGCTGCTTGTATAAAAATATTCAATTGATTTTTAATTTTATCCTGTCCAATATAGTCTTCAATCCATTTGGGACGAAGATCATTTTCACTATCTATATCTTCATCATTTCTGATGCCACTTACTATTCTATTTATCTCATCAGACATATTTTTACTCCTTACTATTTAGACAATAGTTTAAGTACTTCACGAATTATATCTTCAGCATTTAAACTTTCTACATCTAAATGATCAATCACTCCATTAACCTCATATTTAGAGTATCCTAACGAATTTAGTGCATCCATAGCGACAGACATTTCATCTGTAGTTTCCACTATTTCAACAACTTCAATATCAAGATCAATATCAAGTTTTTCAAACTTGTCTTTTAACTCTAATACTATTCTCTCGGAAGTTTTCTTTCCTACTCCTGGTGCGCTAGTCAATGTTTTTGCATCATCGCTTAAAACTGCACTAACTATGGATGGATAACTTAGTCCAGAAAGAATTCCTATGGCTACTTTTGGGCCTACGCCACTTACAGTAGTGAGTAGATTATAGACTTGTCTCTCTTCTACATTGGAAAAACCATACAATTGATGAGAGTCATCTCTAATTATCAATTCAGTATAAACTTTTGAATTTCCATCTTCTTGAGTTTCTAAATTATGAATACTATTGGCAGAAATGTTCACTCTATATCCAATCCCATTGTTTTCTATAACAACATAATTAAGTCCTGTATCAACTATCTTACCTGTAATATAATCATACAAATCATCCACCTACTTTATCTTAAAATCAGCTTTAAATTTTAGCGAGCTACTATGTGTAATAGCTACTGCCAATGCATCAGCAACGTCATCGGGCTTAGGGATTTTATCTAAATTTAATAGTATCTTCACCATTTCTTGTACTTGTTTTTTATCTGCTCTGCCATATCCAGCAACTGCTTGCTTTATTTGAAGAGGAGTATACTCATAAATATCTAAATTCATCTGGGAACAAGCTAAAACCTCAACACCCCTTGCGTGACCTACTGCTATTGCAGTTTTGATATTCGTGTTAAAGAAAAGTTCTTCAATTGCCACTTCGTCTGGCAAATACGTTCTAATTAAATTTGTTAACTCTTCATGGATAAGATTTAACCTACTAGGCATATCCATGGTGCTTGGAGTCGTTATTGCTCCATATTCTACAACTTTATTATTATTTCCTACACTGTCTATTATACCATACCCAATTATTGCTAATCCTGGATCTATTCCTAATATTCTCATAATACCCCTAATCTCTAAAAAGGCTAAGTTTTCACTTAGCCTTTAGTTATTTATATCTATTTAATACTCTGTCGTTTAATCCGTCCCAGAATGCATCTTTATACAGTCTAGCAGCGTCACGATAGATCATTTTTACGATTCTTTTATATAATATATTTAATTCTTTCTTAGTAAATGGTTCGCCTTCATATGAAAAAACTGGTCCATCTTCATCGTATTCCATTTTCACTTGATTATCTAAATATCCATTTAAACATAATACTTTAGGCTTTATGATTGCGCTACAATACTTATATGTAGTAGATTTGAATAATTCAATATTCTTTACATCTTTCAATATATATGAGTAAATCTGATTTTTAAATCTTCTAACATCATCATAATTGCAATTGTATCTATATAAGTAGTTCATTCTATATAGTGTTGCAACATCGAAATGTCTTAACGTAAGTTTTTCTAAGATATTAGCAAATTTAAGTGCCTTATATCCTGTTCTGTATCCTTCTAAATATATGTATAGTTCCAATCTGTTTATATCTTCATGAATTAATTCACTTAAGTTTTTGGAGGCTAACTCCATGCCTTCTCTTCCAGATAAAAACTTGTTTATATTCTTCTTAAGTAAACTCATCGCTGAGTACCTAGGATATATTTTCCCAATGTTGTCTTCGATATCGTATAAATTTAAAAGTATGTGAATACTATTAATATCATTGTCATATAAAAACTTATTCTGTAAAGACTTCGATAATTCAGATGAATTTCTTTTTGTCAAAACCATAATACAACCTCCAAAAAACTATCGTGATATAATTATACTATATTGCATATGATTTTGTAATAGCTATATTGAAAATACTACAATTAATTTATTTATTAAAGTAACTCAATTCCTTCATCCCTTAGTTTTTCAATGGTTTCAACCGGCCACACCGATGCTTGAACTTCCCCAATATGTTTTTTCTCCAAGAAGTACATACATATCCTAGATTGACCGATTCCGCCACCAATCGTGTAAGGTAGTCTCTTATTTATTATGTCATCATGATAGTCCATTTCAAGTTTATGCATTTGATTTGATTCACTTAATTGTTTGATTATTGAATCTTCATCTACCCTAATTCCCATACTTGAAAGTTCAAGACAATCATTTAAAACTGGATTCCAAAATAATATATCTCCATTTAATTCCCAATCGTCATAGTCAGGACTTCTAGTGTCATGAATTTTACCCGACTTTAATTCATTCCCAATACCAATCAAAAATACAGCTTTGTACTTTTTTGTTATTTCTCTTTCTCTTGCTTTTGAATCTAAGTCTGGGTATAAATCTTCTAATTCTTGAGCAGTTATATAAGTGATATTAGATGGTAATTTCTCTTGGAAAATACCTGGATATAGTCCATTTATATACACTTCACAAGATTTAAATACATTATAGATTTTGTTTACCACTTGTTTTAAATAATCTATATTTCTATCTTCTTTTGATATTATTACTTCCCAATCCCATTGATCGACATATATTGAGTGGATAGGATCTAATATCTCCTCTGGTCTAATAGCGTTCATGTCTGTATAAATACCTTCATAAAGCCCAAATCCATAATCTTTCAACGCTTTTCTCTTCCACTTTGCTAAAGATTGAACTATCTCTAAATTTATAGGATAGTTTTTAAGTTTAAAGTTTACTGCTTTTTCTTTACCGGATAAATTGTCGTTTAATCCAGTTTCTGGCCTTACGAATAAAGGAGCAGAAACCCTTGTTAGATTAAGTTCATTTGACAGATCCCTTTCAAAGAAATCTTTTACTCTCTTAATTGCTATTTGTGTTTGTTTAAGGTTTAAATCTGATAACATAATTTCCTCTCCTTTTAAAAAAACCTTTCGCACTAATAGCGAAAGGTTTCTAATTTTTAAGTTTTAATAGCTGAAACTATAAGCTTCAGTCGGTACATATACTAAACTTTCTTCTAATATGAAGTCAATTATAGCTATATTCAATGATAGAGCGAAATCTAAATCGTTAGCAAAGCTATTCTTAAGTGAATATTCATCTACTACTTTGATGATGTATTCTTTTACGCTTTTGAATAGTGCTTCTTCATTGTCTTCTTCTACCCTTAATGGCTCAACACTTATTACATCGCTTTTAAACTCATGAGTCATAACATATTCATTAAGAATTGCTTCATATTTCATATGTTTAACTATTGCTCCTGGCAATGTCCACCTTTGAGTGTGTGGCTGTGTAACATAATCACATAGATAATGAGTAATAATACCCATCTCTTTGCTTATATATTTAGATATCATCATATCTGAGCCTAGATGAGAACCTATCAATTTATTAAACATAATTGTCTTAACTATTTTCATAGTAATAAAATTGATGCTATCATCTAAATAATGTCTCCTAAACTTATATTGAGGTAGCACATCTGGTGCTATTGATCCCCATAGAAATTTATCTTTATCTAATTGTATATTAAATTTATCAACCACATGGTCGTATATATTACTTGAAATTACTTTATGAGTATCTGGAAATATTGTCAACACTTCCCTTTCTATAAAATATTCTAACAGTAATCTTATACCAAATAGTCCATTAAGTCAACAAAAATCAATACAAATTTAAATTCTTATCAATTGCATCCCATACGTCATAAGTTTCAAAACCTTTTCTCCAAGAAGCTACTCCACCAAGATTGTATTTAGGTACTAAAGCCACTTTATGACTTATTGATTCTGCATTCTCCATCCAAACTGAATAAAGACCATTATCCATCTCTTTATGCCCAACATACTGTTTTGCAGTGGTATCCCATTCCATTTGGAAGTCATTGTTTCTAATAAATTCATTTGCTACTTCCATTCCTACAGACTGTGACGATACTCTGCCATCTGTTTCATTCCAAATTCTGATATAAAGTGGAACTCCCAATACCAATTTTTCTCTTGGGATTTGTCTAAATAAAACGTTTAAATTGTTTTCAACCCATCTGTGTTCCGCTACTGACCCTGCTTCTGAACTACTTGCCCAGTGCTGATCATAAGCCATTAATATCACATAGTCACTACATTCTGAAAGTGCAGCTCTATCGTACTGTTCTTTTTCCACATCTGAATATATTCTAGGAGTAACAGCAATACTCACAGTCATTCCATTTTCTTTGAAAATAGGATAAAGCTCTCTCATAAATTGTGTTAAATTATCTCTGTCTTCAACTTGAATATTCTCAAAGTCTATATTTATACCATCCATACCATAATATCTAAATTTACTAAGCAAATTTGAAATTATTTGTTGTCTGGTATTAGCAGAAGAAAGCGCCTCATGAGTTATCATAGGAGATGATGCATTTAAGCTGTTGTCCACCATACCCCAAACCTCTTTGCCTAAGTTTTGGTAGCTTTTCACATAATCTAAATTCCCTCTGTCGGCTATAGAGCCTTGACCATCAGTTATGGAAAACCAAGTTGGAGATACTACATTTACGCCAGGTATATTACTTACCCCATCTGCATTTTGAACTACACCATAGGTGTAGTCCCAAGTTAGATTAATCTTTTTTTTTTGAGCTATATCTTCTCTTTCTATTTCTTTTCCAAACGCATTAAGTCTTTGTTCTACTTTTATATCTGATTTATTTACGTAACCAGCGTATCCGTCAATCTCTCTAACTTTATACCAATCATCAGTTTCAGAATAAATAATAAGTTCGCTTCCCGATTCTAAAGTTTTGATAACTGGAGCTTTTCTATTTGAATCTTCACGCATTTGTACGCCATCTTTAGCAGTTGATCCTTTTAAATACTCAAAATCAAGTCTATCTAACAGTATTAGCCCATCATCTTTTAAATATCTCAAATCAACATCATAATCATATATGAATGATTCGATAGGTAAGTATATAGCACCATCTTCTTCAAACAATTCAGCTCTCAAATCAAATATTCCATCATTCAAAGTTCCAGTCTTAGAATTTAAAGGCAGCCTTTTTACTACATTCTCTGTAGTTATAATAACTGTATTTGATCCTTCATCATACACAATATTTTCATCTAGATTATCTTTAATAAACTGTAGAGATAAAAATACTTGGCTATCAACTAATTTAAATTCACTTGCATCTACTTTTTCATCTTCATTTATAAATACGATATCCTCGCTATACATTTTACTTATTTCATCTGATCCAGCATTTCTAGTTAAAAAGTAAAACCCTCCACCTATTAGTATTACTATTATTAGTAGAAAAGCAAAAAACTTCTTCATAAATTAAGTTCATCCTTTCTAGAGTTAAAACTCATTTATTATTCAACTATTGATTATTATAAAGCATAATCATACTTCAAGTATTAATATATGATTACAATTCTAGGAATTTTGAATTTTTTGAATTGTGTTCTTCCCTTTTTCACTATTTAAATAATCTATAGTGCTTTTAGGGACATATTGCTCTGCTTCTTCAAGCTTGTTCTCTTTGATGAGACTCCTAACCCTAGTTGCACTTACTACATTTTCATTCATTTCAAGTCTATCTAGTACTTGAAGGGACAGACCTTCTCTATTGATGTATTTAGACATAATTTCATTATATCTCTTAGTAACTTCATCAATTGGTTCTGTACCAACAAATCTATAACTGATATCCAAATCTGCTGCTATCCGCTCAGAGAAGATTCTTGCATCTAATTCCGTATATATATCTAATGAACTATTTTTCTCTTTAATGAAATACGTTGGGAACGTAGCACTTGAGATAATATAAGGTCCTCCTAAAAAGACTTTAACATTTTGATATTCCGCCATCTCATTTTTTACTATATTATATCTATCTTCTGTCGGGAAAACTGACTTATCTTCCTCTACAATAAATATTATTAGTTCGTCAACCTTTTTCATTGAATCCTCAAATAAGTACTTATGCCCCAAAGTCATTGGATTACAATTTGCTACAATTGAGCCTCTTACTTTTGCATTAGGATCTAATTTTGACTTAATAGACGCAATCCAACTGTCATATGATTTGAAACCACCTTCGAATAGTGCTACTTCACCTGTAATGAAAATAGTCTTTAATCCCAATGATGTAAATATATTTTTGTTCTTCGGCTTAGTAAATACATAATAATCATCTATTTGAGCTTCAAAAAGGTGATTTAATAATTCATTGTATATCTTTATCATAAGACCTTGACCTGTATAACCTTCATCATTAAAGAAATATTTAAGGATTTTACCATCTACAGAACCTGTTGCAACTATTTTTCCACCATCTCTTATGACTACTGTTGCTTCAGGATTGTCATAATTAACATCATTCTCAGCTAAATACTCAGTTATTTCATCTATTTCTCTTTGGTTTCTCTTATTAATAAAACTCGGAAACAATTAGTTCACATCCTTTATCTATAAAAATCTAATTCCACAATATTAGCTAAATCTGCACCTTTATTAGTCAAACTCACATTATTGTCTGCAATTTTTATTAATCCATTAGCTATATTACGGTCTATTTCATCCTTGTACTCTTTTAAGAAGTCTATATTAAACCTATTATTTATTTCATCTATGTTTATTCCATTAATTAGTCTAAAACCCATTATTATAAACTCAGAAAGCCTCTCTTCAATATCTATTCTTTCAGTTTCTATAATTGGAAGTCCATATTCATTCAATTTGCTTATATAGTCATTTAAAGAACTTGTATTGTAAAACCTATTATTACCAATGCTAGAATGACTACTTAAACCTAATCCTATATAGTCATAAATTTTCCAATACTTCAAATTATGTCTAGATTCCCTATTAGGTTTCGAAAAATTAGATATCTCATATCTACTAAAACCTATCTCCTGCAAACTGGAGTTTAATTTACTATACATCTTCCTATCACAGTCTTCACTAGGTAAATCAGGTAATAATCCTCTACTGTATTCTTTATACAAAGGAGTTCCTTCTTCTAAAATCAAACTATAATATGAAATATGATCTATTTCTAGGTCATTTATGATTTCAATTGACGTGTCAATATCTTCAATAATTTGTCCAGGTATAGAGCTGATTAAATCAATGCTAATATTTTTAAATCCAACTGACTTAGCCATTTTCACAGCATTTATAGCCTGATTTCTGTTATGGACTCTGCCAATTCTCTTAAGGAGTTGGTCATTAAAGCTTTGAACTCCTATACTGATTCTATTAATTCCACATTCAATATAAGTATTAAGTTTTTCCTCATCAATGGAATTTGGATTTGATTCTATTGTAACTTCTAAATCTTCAGCAATAGTGAAGTTTTCTTTTAGAGCTTTCATAATCTCTGAAATATATTGCCCATCTACATAGGAAGGCGTTCCACCACCAAAGAAAATCGAATCTACTACTTTATCTCTATATTTATCACCATATATAGCTATTTCTTTTTTTAGTGCATTAAAGTAATCTTCAATGTATTCATCAGAATTACAAAATGAAACGAAATCACAATATTTACATTTAGATTCACAGAAAGGGATATGTAAATATATCCCTAACTCATTATTTTTCTTCATCATATTTAAGTACTGATAAAAATGCTTCTTGTGGTACTTCGACAGCACCAATTTGACGCATTCTTTTCTTACCTTCTTTTTGTTTTTCAAGCAACTTTTTCTTCCTAGAGATATCTCCACCATAACACTTAGCAAGAACATCTTTTCTAAGGGCTCTAATCGTCTCACGAGCGATTATTTTGCTTCCAATAGCCGCTTGTATTGGAACTGCGAATTGGTGTCTAGGAATTACATCTGTAAGTCTTTCACAGATAATTCTTCCTCTATTATATGCTTTATCTTTATGAACTATTAATGAAAAAGCATCTACTAGCTCACCATTAATAAGTATATCTAATTTAACTAATTCACTTGCTTCATAGCCCTTCAATTCGTAGTCAAGAGAAGCATAGCCTCTAGTCTTCGATTTAAGAGCGTCAAAGAAATCATAAATAACCTCATTTAAAGGTAATTCATAATGTACAATAGCCCTAGTCTCTTCGATGTATTCAATATTTACGAAAGTTCCTCTTCTCTCTTGACACATTTCCATAATAGTACCCACATATTGAGTAGGAGTCATTATAGAAGCATCTACTATAGGCTCTTCCATTTTAGCTATTTCACTTATTTGTGGTAAGTTTGTAGGATTTTGTATTTCAATTACTTCTCCATCTGTCTTAGTAATCTTATATATTACAGATGGTGCTGTAGTTATAATATTTAAGTCAAATTCTCTCTCTAATCTCTCTTGAATTATCTCCATATGAAGTAGACCTAAGAAACCACATCTATAACCAAAGCCAAGTGCCACAGAAGTTTCAGGTTCAAAGTTTAAAGCCGCATCATTTACTTGTAACTTTTCAAGTGCATCTCTAACATTTGAGTATTCTTCTCCTTCAGCTGGATAAATTCCACAGTAAACCATTGAAGAAGCTTTTTTGTACCCAGGCATTGGACTTTCAGTAGGATTGCTAGGAGTAGTAATAGTATCACCTACTGTTGCTTCCCTAACATTTTTTATACTCGCTGTAAAGAAGCCTACATCTCCAGCTTCTAATTTATCTAGTGAAATAGATTTACCAGCTGTAACCCCTACTTCTACTACTTCAAAAACTTTGTCATTAGACATCATCTTTATTTCCATACCTGGTTTTATTACACCATCAAAAACTCTTATGTAACAAATTACGCCTTTATAG
>JAAYFG010000148.1 GCA_012728335.1 Tissierellia bacterium
ATCTAAATACTGTTTAATTTTAACTTTGTTTGCCTCAGACATCTCTCTGCTACCATTAACATATTTACTTATTGTTGTTCTATCTACTCCTGTTCTGTCTGCAATCCTAGAAAAACTTATTCCTAACACTTCACTTAAATAAATTAATATTTCTCTTAACTTCATACGAGCCTCCTCAATTCTGTGGCTTATTTATTATTACTTTTATTATATCAAAACTTTCCATTTTTGTCAAGCACTTCTAGACTTTAGATTTTTACTTGATAAATTTTAAAAATTATTATATAATTATTATAGAAATAAAAAAGAACTAAAATTACTAAAAGGAGAGTAGATACTATGAGATATATTAAAAAAGATTTCTATGATAAATTTCTTGCTGTTCACTTGTTAATGGAGGTATGCGATTTTGACCTATTCGACAAACTTTATACACACTCTACTGAAGTTGCGGCAAGGGTTGAAGGCAAGGCAAAAGTAGTAGCCTTACTACATGATATAGTAGAAGATACTCTTACGACTGTTGAAGATATAGAGCATATGTTCGGAATAAGAGTTGCGGAAGCTGTTGACCTTCTAACTAGAAAGAAAGAAGATACTTACTTTGATTACATTCATAAGATAGCTACTTCTGGAGATAAACTTGCAATAGAAGTTAAACTTGCCGATTTGGCAGACCATTTGGAAAAGGTAGACACACTTAAACCAAGCCTGAAGAAAAGATATGAAAAAGCCACACTAATATTAAGAGGTGATATATAATGAGAACACACAGATATTATACCACAATTTTTTCGTCAAGTCAAATTTAACCGTCTATTCCGTTTCTGCGAATTTGCGGAATTTCAAAAAACTCGAAAAAACGTCTATATGTACTATTTTTAAGGACACTACGGGGCAAGAAAATAATATTTTTTGATTTTTTATAAAAATTTTGATATAATATATATATAAGATAGGAGGACTTAATAAGGAAACGATAATTAAAAACTGTCGTAAGTCTTACTACGGAAAGCAGTTAGCGGGAATACGGTTTATTGAACGAGTAGTAAAGATTTTAATTGATATTTTTTAAAAAATATGATATAATATATATGTAAGGTAAGTAAATAAATAAAAAAAATAAGAGGTGTTGTCTATATGATGTTAAATAAAGAAGCTATAAATATTACAAACGAATACTTAGGAATGGTTTACGGATTAGATAATTTTAAGGCTCACGAAAATTTATGGAAAGCATTTGAAACTGCTAAATCTGAAAAATTAGCTGAATTATTTGGAGATAAGTTAATAATCGAGAAAGAAGTTGTAATTAAAAAAGATTTAAGAGATATTCGTAGAGAATTAGAGGAAGAAGTAAACATTACTGCCAAAATTCTTAAAGCTCTTGATCCAGAGTGGAAAGAGATTGCGGACGACTACTATCCATCTTGGACAAGGATAGGCGCTGATGCTGAGAAGATTAGAATAAGCGAAACTTGGGAAACACTAAGATACGCATTCAGAGCAGACGCTTTATCTCAGGGTGAAATCCAAAGAGATTATATTGCGTACCACCCTACAACTGGAAAGAAAATCAAAATCCAAAAAGGTTCTAAGCCTATGAGAGTGTTAAAGAACTTTATATCTGATGCTAAGGCTTTAGATGAAATTCAAACTGCCTATTCAAGAGTAATGAACACTAAAACTATCAAGGGTGTGTTATGCTTATCTATTCACCCTCTTGACTACTTAACTGTGTCTGTTAACAAAAGCAACTGGTCTTCTTGTTATAATACATTAGACGAAGGGGCTTGGTGTGCGTCAACTTTATCATTAATATCTTCACCTAATACTATGGTGGCATATTTAAAAGCAGATAAAGATGCTGATTACAATGGAATAGAATGGAATAACAAGAGATGGAGAATGTATGTTTCATTAAACCACAATAATGAACTAATTCACTGCGGAAGACAATATCCATACTCTTCTGATGCTTTACTAGCTGAAACGGCTATAATGGCTGGAGAATTAACTGGTAGAAAATATGGCAATGAAGAATATGAATCTGGCAGAGTTGTCATAGAAACTCCAGACAATATGTATAATGATGCTAGTTTCAGCGGAGACCTAACTACGTTCATAACAAAAGACTGGGTACACGAATATGAGGATATTCAAATATCTAATATAGGCTCTATTTGTCCGATTTGTGGAGACTACTACAATGATACTGAATTCTCTATAACTTGTAATGACTGCTGCAGAGGAGAAAAATGTGAAGATTGCGGCTGTGCCATAAACGGAGACAATAGCTATTGGATAGAAAGCCTAAGTATCAGAGTATGTGAATGTTGTATAGATGACAATTACTCTTGGTGTGAACGTTGTGATGAATACCATCCTAATGATAATATGGAGAAAGTATTCACAGAAGCTAGACCAGACGCTGGAGAGGAAAGGTGGTTTGGAACTGTTCCTAACTATTATGAAGAATGGTTCTGTGAAGGTTGCGTAGACAGTATGATTGACAGCGGAACTCATATAGCGTGCAAGGGCTGTTGTATGGTAGCCCCAGTAGATTCTATAGATGAAGAGGGGCGTTGTATAAACTGTCAATAGAGTTGGAGGTTTATAATGTATAAAATGAAATGTCCTAAAGGTGGTTATTTAGTACCTATAAATAACCCTGATTTAAGATATGAAGAATTATCAATGGAAGAATAAAGTTCTTCCTTGATAATTTACAGTAGAATACAAAGTAAATGGAGGAAAGAAAAAGTGAGAATAGAAGCAAATCATAATTTTTCAACAATAGATATTTATAAAGGGGAGCAATTAGTAAGTGCAATAGATTTAGAGGGGAGCGTGATTGAAGTGGTAAAAGAATTAACAGATTTGTTTGCAGCTTTAGACGTAACTTGTGAAGTTGTAGAGATAGATTAGTGAACAATTCAAAACTATTGAAATTATTATGAATGATAAAGGTGAAAAAGGTGAAATAAATGAAAAATAATAATTATCCAAAAGTAATATATGGCTATGCAATATTACTTGATAATAAAATAGAAAACTGGGCAGTAAGAACAATAAATAGACGGTATATTTGGGAGTTTAAAGGCTGTTGGAAAAAGGGAAGATTGCAAGATTATAAAATGCAAAAGGTTTGTTGGGTTTGTAATAATGAAGAAGAGTGTGCGAAAGTATTTGAAGAGTTAGCACCTAAATGGTTTAGAAATTGGAAACATGCTGATGATTTCATATTACAAAAAGCATATTAGTGAACAATTCATTAATATTGTGAAGTAATAAAATATGTATTTTAAGGAGGAAATAAATGATATGAAAAAGTATGGAGTTAGTATTCCAATAGCTGGATATGTTTATAAGGAAGTTGAAGCGGAATCAAAGGAAGAAGCTTTAGAAAAGGCTTTTGATGAAGGTTATAAGGATGACGAAATTGCAGAATTAGATATGTATGATGTATTAGCTGAGGGGAGTGTATGCTATACATATCATACTAAAGCAGAAGTTGAAGAAATAGATGATTAAAATTGCAATAAAAAGATTATTTTAACGAATAACTTGAATATATTGCGAACAAGGAGGATAAAAATGATTAGTTGTGGTAATTGTCCATATTTAGATGATTGCGAAGAAAATGATGAATGTCCTTTTTGGGAAGATGAGGATTATCAAATAATTAAAAAGGCGTTTGATGCAGTTGTAGACAATGAAATGTGTGAAGATATTGGGGAAAAACTTATTGATTATGTTACATTAAAAGACTATGTATTTCAAGAGGAGATAGAATATTAGTCTAATACGCAATTCATTACTATTGGGAGGTAAAGTAAGAGGTTAATCAAATTTCGACAGTTTATTAAAACAAAGCCTAAAAATATGATATAATAATTATATAAGGAAGGAGTAAATTATTATGAAACGATTTATAGCAATAATGATGATGATGCTAGGCAATATTGATAATGATGATATTAAGCAATAAGAAAATATTTGATATTTTATAAAAAATATGATATAATATATATGTAAGATAAAGATAACAAGGAGAGATGTTTATATGAAAAAGAATATAGTTATTGAGATAGTTGAAGTACCAGCAGGATTTACAAAACCAAAGTTTGAGTTTGAAACAAATATTTACTCTTGTATGCCACCAGACATTGCTATGGAAATGTTTGACGAAATGTGTCGTATGGAAGAACTTCTTGCTAGAGGAGAGAGATGCGATAAGTGCGGCGAAATGCACTTTCCAGAAGATTTAGTTCAAGGCTTATGTGAAGAC
>JAAYFG010000149.1 GCA_012728335.1 Tissierellia bacterium
ATATAAAACTATATACTAAGCCAAGAGTTTATGGGACTTTAAAAAATTCATCAGGAGAACCCCTAGGAAATGTAGATATTTATGCAAATAGCAATAATGATTGGCAAAGAGTTAAAACAGATGAGGAAGGTAATTATGAATTAAGACTAGGATATGGAGATTATTCTATTAGCCATGGCTGGGTTGAAGGATATATGAGTAAGTACGAAAATCTAAGAATAGATGAAGAAGTTTTAGGGAGTGGAGAATACGAATTAAATATAGCCCTAGCTCCAATTGAATATAATAATAGTTTTAAGGAAGAAGGAAATAATGTAAAAGCTGATGTATCTACTACCCAAAGAGGTAAGACTGTAAATATTGCAGTGAATTATAAAAACAATGGATATAGTACTGTAGATTCAGGAACTGTTAAGATTGAATTGCCAGAAGGCATAAAGTATAAGGCTGGAAATATTGAAAAATCCTTTAGAAATCTAAAAAGAGGGGAAACAGGACAATTACTTTTAACAGTTGAGGTTCTAGATAGTTTCCAAGGAAATAAAATAATTATACCTGCTAAGATTAAAGTAGGAGATATAGAATATGCTATAGGTTTTGCTGAAATAGATATAATAGACATTACTTTAACAGCACCAGAACTAGTTCCTGATGGAAACTTTAAGGTATACGGAGAAGCCACTCCTGGTTCAAATGTAACAATAATAGATAAAATTACTAATAAAGTGTTAGCTACTACCAAGACTAGGGGTAGATGGTATTCAGCAGATATAAAAGGCTTAGAAGATGGAGTATATGAAATATTTGCAAAGGCAGAAAAGGATGGGAATATAGCTATATCTCAAACTGTGAAGGTAGAAGTTGATAAATATAAAGGTATCAAAATTGAAAGCATAGAAGTTGAAACCTCTGGTGGACAAAAAATTGGAATAAACCCAGAAATAGGAGTGCCAGCCTTTACAGCATGGACTGGTATAAACTTAGATGGAAGAGATATAAAAATTAGTGTAGAATTATCTAAGTCTATTGATTCAGCTAAATTCATATTTGCAGGAAAAGAATATAATGCACATTATGAAGCTGGAAGTTGGAATGCCACTCTTAGCAATTGGTCAGCCACAGGCACTCAGCAGATAATAATGGAAATAACCATTGAGGATACAACTATTAGATTGATTGTAGGAGAAGTCATCATCCTAATAGATCCAAGTGGCTATGTATATGATGATTTTACTGGTGAACCAATTGAAGGTGCTACAGTTACTTGTGAAGTTTGGGACTCTAATACCAACAGTTGGAAAATTTGGGATGCAGCACTATATGGCCAAGTAAATCCACAAATAACTGATAAAGAAGGAAAATATGGCTGGATGGTTCCTGAAGGCATATATAGAGTTAGAGTGGATATGGAAGGTTATGAATCCAGAATAGTTGGGGATGATTATTCCATCATTATTCCACCTCCAAGAACCGATGTAAATATAGGATTGCTTAGTCTTGTAACAGAATATGAGGATATAGTAAAAACGGGATTTTATGTAAATAGAATTTTAGGCAATCAATTTATAGATATATACAATTTATTAAGCGACGAAACCAATCATATGAAGACCATGACTGATGCGGGTTTAGATAATGTATTCTTTGTACATCAAAATGGAACAGGAAACTATTTAGATGAGATTCTAAGTCATGGTTTACAAGGCTTAAGACCATTGACAGATAATGATTTTACCCAAAGCTATAGAGAAGTTGGGACATGAATCACATTAAAACCAAAATTAGGCTTTAGACTAATATCAGCAAATGCAGAAAAAGGCAAGATAATATTAAAGTTTGATGGAGTAGGGGAAGAACCAATTAAAGATGATTTTGAGTTAAGACTAGGTGGAGAAAATGTAGAAATTGATTCTATTGAATGGGTAGCTGAGACTAAAAAAGCAATACTAAATATTCCTGTACCAGAAACGGAAGAGAAAGTAGTTGAGTATACGGTAATTTATGGAGGAAAAGAAATAGAAGTTGAGATGGTAATAAATTAACTAAGATATTGGAATAGAAGTAGTGTAAAAGCACCCATACCAGATATTAACATACTACACTTTACCCATCTCACAAATAAACATTTGTGAGATGGGTTTTTGTGGATAAATATTCCTATTAATTTTTACCAAGTTATGCTATAATATAGTTAAATACTTTAACACAGGACTATAGCAAATCTACAAATTAGCTAAGTTTTCAAGCCTTAGTTTTGTAGGAATTCTATAAAGGATTTTATAGTTTTTTACAAGAAATTTTTATGGACGAAGATTTATGTGAAAAGGGGGCGAATTTATTATATTTTAGGAAAACATTATCATAGGG
>JAAYFG010000017.1 GCA_012728335.1 Tissierellia bacterium
AAATAAATGAATACATTGTTTATGAATAATAGCTATATTAATAAGCAGTAATCATTTATAAGTAATAAATTTCCAATGTAATTGGATACTTAAGTATTCTTAATGATGAATTTATAGATTTTAGATATGCAATAATGAATAAAGTCAATCTGAATAATAGTTTCTTGAGGGAAGACGAAGGGACCTTGCGTATGGTCCCTCATGTCTTCCCTCAAACTCCCTTCTCTTACACCCTAAAACGCTAAAATCAAAAGATAAAACCTTAAAAAATATGAGATTTAAACATCTAAATATAGTAAGTCTATGGTGATGTGTAGTATTTCTTCGTTTATATAAAACATAAGTATAAAAATAACTAATATTCCGTATAAATTTATTGTTTTAAATTGCATTAATGTTTTTCTTGAAGGGGAAGCAGGGACCTTGCGTAGGGTCTCTACACCTCCTCAAATAAAAGAATTCATTGTTTAAGACTAATAGTCATATTAATAAACATTAATACATTATAATCAATGGAGTTAACAAAAATTAAAATTTAGTAGGTATATGGAAAGAAATAAAAAGCGTGTCTATATAAACACGCTTTTCTAAAGTTCTAATTATAGTATTTTTCTAAATAATCTTCATAAGTCATTGAAATATCTCTTATAGTACCATCTTCAAAGACTTCAATGATTCTATTTGCTATTGTATTTATAAATTGGTGGTCAAATGAAGTAAATAGTATATTGCTCTTAAAGCTGATTAAACCATTGTTCACACTTGTTATTGACTCAAGGTCCAAGTGGTTTGTAGGTTGATCTAATACTAGTACATTTGATTCATTAACCATCATTTTTGAAAACATACATCTAACTTTTTCTCCTCCAGATAGTACTGAAACATTTTTCAGTGCTTCTTCTCCAGAGAAAAGCATTCTTCCAAGTAGTCCTCTAATGTAAATTTCTGACTGTTCTACTGAATACTGTCTTAACCAATCGATTAGATTGTATTGTGAGTTTTCAAAGAATTCAGAGTTATCTTTTGGAAAATATGAAGTAGTAATAGTTTGTCCCCATTTGTATTCTCCAGTAAAGTCTTGATCTTTTTCATTTATTATCTCGAAAAGTGAAGTGATTGCCAGTTCATCACCTATAAATGCTATCTTATCTCCCTTATTAACTCTAAAGCTAATATCTTTTAAGATAGTTTCTCCATTTGATTCCTTATTGATGTTTTCAACTGTAAGTATTTCGTTTCCTACTTCTCTTTCAATCGTAAATCCAACGAAAGGGTATCTTCTAGTAGATGGTGAAATATCATCAAGTGTTATTTTTTCAAGTAGTTTCTTTCTTGAAGTCGCTTGTCTAGACTTAGATTTATTAGCTGAGAATTTAGCAATAAATGCTTGTAAGTCCTTGATTTTATCTTCTTTCTTCTTGTTTTGATCCCTAGACATTTGAAGTGCTAATTGGCTTGATTCATACCAGAAGTCATAGTTTCCTGGATATAGTTTTATTTTGTTAAAGTCTATATCAAGCATATGTGTACAGACTTCATTAAGGAAATATCTATCATGAGATACTACTATCACAGCACCATCAAAGGAATCTAAGAAGTTTTGTAGCCATTTAATCGCTTGTATATCTAAGTTGTTTGTAGGCTCATCCAATAACAAAATTTCTGGATTACCAAAAAGAGCTTGTGCAAGTAGTACTTTTACTTTGTCACTACCAGTTAGTTCCTTCATTTGCAAATTGTGTTTTGACATATCGATTCCAAGTCCTTGAAGCATTGTAGCTGCTTCTGAGTCTGCATCCCAGCCATTTAATTCTGCAAACTCTGCTTCCAATTCGCTTACTTTTATTCCATCTTCGTCTGACAAATCAGGTTTTGCATAGATGGCATCTTTTTCTTGCATTATGTCATAAAGTCTTTTATTTCCCATTATGACAGTATCAATTACGACTTCATCGTCATATTGGAAATGGTCTTGTTTCAATATAGACATTCTAGCATTTTTGTCTTTAGTTATTTCGCCTGTATCAGCATCTTTTTCTCCTGAAAGAAGTTTTAAAAATGTACTTTTACCAGCTCCGTTGGCGCCAATTACGACATAGCAGTTTCCTGGAAAGAAAGATACATTTACATCGTCAAAAAGCTTTTGACTGCCAAAACTAAGGCTTACATTATTTACATTTAACATTTATCGTCTCCTAAAATTTTTATCCAGTGTATTATATCACAAACAAATTATTTTTGGAACGATTGACGGCTATTTCATCAGATTTTAGCTTTATTGAAACCTTTTTGTAACACGCTTTATGCTAAAGTAATGTATAATTAACTAGAAATAAGAAAACAATTAAGATGATATAAAATTGAAAGGTGATACCCATGAAAAAGAGGATATTCATTCTCTTCAGTATGGTTTTTTTAGTTCTATTGATCGGTTGTGATAAAAAAGAAGAGGACAGTGTTGAAGGCTCGGCGCAAACAACGAAAACGTCCTCTACTTTTGCCGAGAAAATAAGGTCTAGAAAAGATAAAACTGAGTTGGATAGGGAAGATTTAATACTTAGAATTAAAGAAGTATTTGATGTTTCCAATGATTTTGACGAAGCATACACTAGTGAAGAGAACAGTGGAAATAACAGGATACTGAATATAAACTGGAACAATACCAATACAGGAGATACTATATACGCACAAATAGAGTTTTGGGGTAATATTATTTCTTATAATGTGTATTCAAACACTGTTGAGAGCAGCGATGGCAAATTTTTAAAACCGAATTATGATAAGACCAGCGCCAAAGAAATTGCCGATAAGGCATTGGAAAAAGCAGTCGGTGAAAATGCTAAATCGTTTAAATATTCTAGTGATTTAAGCACTAAAATGGACAGGACAGGATATTTATACGTATATGAAAGATATGTAAATAATATTCCAGTTAAAAACTCTAAAATAGAGATAAGTATTGATTTAGTGACTGGTAAAATAATGAGTTATAGATATGTTACTAATGAGGATTATGACTACGGAGACACAGATTTATTCGATGCTCCAGGAACAGATATAGGAATGGAGAAAGCTAAAGAAGTATATAAGGATAATAATAAATTACTACTGAATGCTCGTAGAATTTATAAATATGAAGATAAATCAATTTATCCAAAGATAAGTTATATCTTAACTTATGAAACTTTAGGTGATGAGTATGCAGTAAATGCTGTTGATGGTAAAGCTGAAACTCTTGAAAACAGATATTATGGTTATTCAGGATACGGTGCTGAGAAAGCAATGATGGAAGATGCTGCAGCTGATGTGACATTAACACAAGCTGAAATAGATAGATTGGAACTTATTAAAAATAATGTGACATTAGAAGAAGCGCAAAATAAAGCGATAGAGATGTTCGATATTGGTTCAAGTCTAAAACTTATAAGCTCTAGACTTAGCGCATATAGTCCTAGTAAAGATGAATACTCTTGGGAGTTAGAATTCAGTGACAGTAAAGATGCTTGGATGAGCATAGGTTTGGATGCTAAAGACCTTTCATTGATAAGTTATTATGACAGTAGTGGACAATATGATGGAACTGCTACCATTTCCGAAGATGAAGCAAATAAAATTGCAAAGGCATTTTTGAGCAAACACAGTCAAAATTTGTTAAGTGATTTAGAATTGGTTAAATCTTCTTCAAATCAAGATGGAGCTGGTAGAAGAGAAGTTTCATATGTTAGAAAATTAAAAGACAATATGTATATTTTACAGGATAAAATCAGCATAAGTGTTGATGCTAAATCTAAGAAAGTAGTTAATTTCTACAAGGTTTGGGATAACAATTACAATGAAAAGTTTGATAGTGAAAAGCTGTCAGAAGATGAAATTTACGAAAAGATATTTGAGTACTTTGACTTTAAAAAATCTTATGCACCTATTTTTGAAGAAAATGAGTTAGTTAAATATGGTTTATATTACTCGAACTTTACAGCTAATAATTATGAAACTATTGTAGATGCAAAGACTGGGGGATTATTATCATATGATGGAACTCCTCTTTCAAAAGATGGTGAACATGCTTATGAAGACCTAGATAAGGCAGAGAACCCTGATAAAATTCAGAAACTTTTAGACTATGGCGTTTCATATAGTGAAGAAAAACTTGATCCAACTGCAAAAGTTAAGCAAATGGACGTAATGAAACTTCTATATCAAACTGAATATTACTATCGAGATATCAATACTGTAAAAGAAGATGAATTATACGAAGAAATGATTAGGCAAAATGTGCTATCAAAAGAAGAAATTTCCAAGGATAAAGTAGTAACTAGGAAAGAAATAAGTAAATATCTAGTAAATATGAGTGGTTTAGGTGCAGCTGGACAGTTGACAGATATATATAAAGATATTTATGAAGACTCTAAAAACACTAGTACGTATAAAGGATACATGACTATATCTTCAAGGCTTGGATTTATAGATACAGAAGATGATTTATTAAACCCAGATGGAGAAGTTAGCAGAGAAGAAGCCTTAATATGTGTTTATAACTATCTATTTAGAGTAGAGGGTAAATAATATTTAATATAGAGGGAGTTCAGAGATGAACTTCCTTTTTTTATAACTAATTGTTAAAATATACAGAGTTTTGTGATATTATAGAATATAAATATAAAGTAAAGGTGAGTGCAAATGAGAGGATATTTCGCATCGCATTTTTTCAATGCAGGAATGTATGAGTGGACAGACAAAGTATGTGATTATATTGAAGAACATACGGATATAGAACTTTATGTACCGCAGAGAAATGCTTCAATTAATGACAAAAAGAATAATGATGATATAATAACAGATATAGCTATTTCCAAGGCTGATACTGCTGAATTGAAAAAATCAAATATTCTTTTCGCTTGTCTTGACGGACTTACTATTGACGATGGAGTTGCAGCAGAGATAATGGCTCATGGAGTGATGAAAGAACTTGAAGAAGAATACGATATATCTCCTAGAATGCCAAGGATGATAATTGGAATACTTACAGATATGAGATATCAGGGAACAGGTGACAACAAGCTTTATAGAAATCTTATGATCGTTGGAAAGGTCAAAGAACATGGAAAACTTGTTGTGGGTTATCCAGGTGATGATTCGTATTTAGACGAAATAGTAGATATAGTAAATGAATTTATGGACAACAATAAATAGTAATTAGGGGGATTTTAATGAGTAATATTAAAGTAAGATTTGCACCTAGCCCAACTGGCTATTTGCATATTGGTGGTTTGAGAACCGCATTATACAATTATTTATACGCCAAAAAAAATGGCGGGAAATTTATACTTAGAATTGAAGATACTGACCAATCAAGATTTGTTGAAGGAGCTATAGAAAATCTTATTAAAGCTCTAGAATGGTCTGGAATCACTTATGATGAAGGTGTCTTTATAGAAAATCACGAAGTGGTTGAAAAAGGACCTAATGGACCTTATATTCAATCAAAGAGGCTTGATACTTATAGCAAATATGTAGACCAATTAATTGAAAGTGGAGATGCATACTATTGTTTCTGTACTAAAGAGAGATTGGATAATTTAAGAGAAGAGCAAAGGGTAAAAGGACAAGTTCCAAAATACGATGGTCTTTGTAGAAGTATTCCTCTTGAAGAAGCTAAGGCTAGAGTAGCCAATGGGGAAGAACATGTAATCAGACTTAAATTGCCGAAAAACAGAGATATCCACTTCAAGGATTTAGTCAGGGGAGATGTAACCATTAATACTGATGATATGGATGATCAAGTCCTTATGAAATCAGATGGTTTCCCAACTTATCATATGGCTGTAGTAGTCGATGACCATTTAATGGAAGTCACACATATAGTTAGAGGGGAAGAGTGGTTGCCATCTACTCCAAAACATGTATATCTATACGAAGTACTTGGATGGGAAAAACCGGAATTCGTTCATCTTCCAACAGTACTAAATGACGATAGAAAGAAACTTTCCAAGAGACAGGGCGATGTTTCTGTAGAAGATTTCAGAGAAAGTGGATATTTACCAGAAGCATTAGTGAATTATCTTGCACTAGTAGGATGGAGTCCAGAAGACAATCAAGAAATAATGACACTTGAAGAAATGGTTGATAAATTTACCTTTGAAAGAGTTTCTAAAACTGGTGGTATTTTTGACAAGAAGAAACTTGATTGGGTAAATGCTCACTATATCAAGGAAAAAGAAGATGGAGAACTATTAGAACTTACTCTTCCTTATTTAAAAAAAGCTGGAATTGTAGATGATGCATTCGTAGCTAATAATAGAGAATGGCTTGAAATTCTGATGAATACCATAAAAGAAGGAATGTCCACTCTTAAGGAAGCTCCAGAAAAGTCTGCATTCCTATTTGAAGATATGGGAGAAATTACTGATGAAAATTTACTTGAAATACTAAAAGGCGAGCAAGTACCTGAACTTATAGACGGTATTGAAGCAGAAGTAAATGCAGTTGACGAATTAGATTTTGAAACTGCAAAAGGGTTAATGAAGAAAGTTCAAAAAGCAACTGGTATCAAAGGAAAAAATCTGTTTATGCCAACAAGAATTGAACTTACAGGTGTTGAACATGGACCAGAACTTGCCAATATCCTTTATCTATTTGGAAAAGATAAAATAGTTGAAAGATTAGAACAAGCTAGAAAATACCTATAAAAGCACAAAACCGACTTATTTATAAGTCGGTTTTTATGTGCAAGTTTAGAATGTGTTTTATATTGAAAAACTAAAAGTTGGCTAGTTTAGATCCATATGCTTTGCATTCTTCTTCGTCTGGTTCAAGATTTTGAATCAGTCCGCCGTCAAGTAGTTGTGCGCCTGCGGCTTTTGTACGTTCAGACCAATCACGCATCCATTCTCCATCGCCCCAGTCGTATGAGCCAAATAAAGCCACTTTTTTGCCTTCTAATTGACTTTCTATTGATATGAAAAATGGTTCAAATTCGTCTTCTTCCAATATTTCATCACCCATACTTGGACATCCAAATGCAAATTTATCATACTTTTCAACTATATCGTCACTAACTTCGCCAACTGAATGAAGTACTACTTCTTCACCAGCTTCTATAAGACCGAATTCTATGGCTTTAGCCATCATTTCAGTATTACCTGTTCCGCTCCAATAAATTATCGCTGTCATTTTGTTTCCTCCTATATTTAAATAAAATTAATACGACAATGCAGGTAAGCTATCGTTAAATATGTTACCGCCAGAGCCTATATATTCCATAAGAACCTGGCGGCATTGTTCATATTTTGCAAATAGTGAGCTTGCAACTTCTGTATCACCATATACTTTCCAAAGGCCACTCATCTTATAGTCTTCTTTGGAAGTAATAAATCCGATTACATCATCAGGTGGGTAACCTAGGAAAAACCCAATTTCATGAGGGAACTCATCTGACTGAGAAAATCTTTTACATAAAAAGTCGATTTTGGACTCTATATTTTCATTTGTAGGGTAGCCTAAAACGGCTAAGTATGTAGTAGCTTTCTTATTAGCTAATGAAATCTTCAAAAGTTCTTTATTATATAAGAGCAGTAAGGGGTTAGGTTTATTATTTACTATCCTTATAGAAACTTCGTAGATTTCCAAAAGATTTCTCTCAATTTCACCATTAAGTAATTTGCCAGATACGAGAGAGGCTGGCTTTAATTTGTATAATACTGGTGCGCAATGAGTTGCTAGTATTCTATTAATATCATTTTCCAAGTCTACCTCCAGATGAATTATATAAGACTATACAATGTTTGCGAATCAACTATTAATACATCATTCACGTTCGAGGAAGTAATATACATATCATAAAAGAGTAAAATGTAATAGTCGATATTATATAGCTTATATTGGTGAAAAGTTCAATTTGTCACTAAGTGATTATTCAAGCTAGTTGAAATTGATAATCACTATCACTTACAACTTAATTATAAAACCTTAATAATAAATTGTCAATACCTTTTTAAAATATATTTTAGTGCATAAAAAAACACCTCAGAAAATAATTAGTTTTCTAAGGTGTAAATATTATTTGCCTATCATTATGTTTAGAATTTCCACGTCTGTTGATTTCATTCCTTCCCTAGCCATTCTACCAATGTTTTGGATAGTTCCTTCAACATCTTCTCCAACAAGACCTTCGCCAGAATGGAATGCTAAATTTTTCTTAGCTAAATCTATTGAAAGAAGTGCATTTTCTAGTGCTATTGCAATTTTTGATGCACAGGATGCCTTTGCTCCATCACATACGATACCGCCAGAAGTAACTAAGGTGTTTGTTACAATTTGATGTATTTGTTCATTGGACATGTCTAGCAAATATCCTATTCCACATCCAGCACCTGCTCCTGCACTTACAACTCCACAGAACGCTGATAGTTTGCCAATATATTGTTTTTGATGTATACCTACTAAATTGGATACGATCAATGCACGTAGCAATTTATCATGAGAGGCACCAATTTCTTTTGCAAAAGTGATGACTGGTACAGAAACTGTAATTCCTTGATTACCTGAACCTGAATTTATCATTACTGGAAGTACACAACCTCCCATTCTAGCATCGGATGCAGCTGATGCACTAGCTTTGACTTTAATTTTCACATTTTCGCAATCACCAGATTCTAAAATAGTCTTGCCTATAGTCAAGCCATAATCATTAGAAAGTCCTTCATTAGATATTTCTGTATTGTACTCTATCTGTTGTTCAAGAAGAGAAGCTAGTTCTGGTCTGTCATGAAAATTCACTGAATTTGCAAACTCCAATATAGAGTCGATATTCAAGAAATCTAAATCGGTGGATTCTTCTGTCGTTTCCACATCTTTTTTCATCAAGACATTTTCATCTTTTACAATTTCAGTTATATTAGTATGTCCATCTTTTATTTCTACGGAAGAACTTTTATCTCCTGCTGATAGTTCGCATCTTATGTAAAGATTAGAGATACCTTCTACAAGTTCAACTGAAACTATATTCTTTGAGATTATTTCATTAGCAATCTTAATATCATTTTCTGTAATTGTTTCAAGTACTTTAAGTTCTCTTGAAGGATCGCCTCCAACAATTCCAAGAGCGGCAGCTACTTCAATTCCTTTAAGACCACCAGAATTTGGGACTATAACTGATTTTACATTTTTGATTATATTCCCACTACAATAAAGTACAATTTTTTCTGGCATTTCTCCTAATACCTCTTTAGCCTTTGCAGCTGCCAATGCAATAGCAATTGGTTCAGTGCATCCAAGGGCTGGCATTAAGTCGCTTAATAACAGGTTTTCAAATTTATCTTGCATTAGTTTGTCCATTTATATCCCCCTAAATATGTTTAACTTGCATACTGATATTATCAGTGGTATTATTAGTAATAGTATCACCGATATATTATTGTGTCAATAATATTATGACAATTTATTGGAGGATGAAATGAACGAAAAAACTAATTTAAGGAACACTGTATATAAAGGAATTCAAAAGGATATATTAACTGGTAAATATTCTGTAGATAGCATAATAAATGAAAGAGAACTCATAGAGAAGTATGGAATAAGTAAATCTCCCATAAGAGATGCATTAATAGAATTATGCAATGATGGGATTCTAGTAAGTATTCCTAGATATGGATATAAAATAGTTTATTACTCCAAGGAATATTATCAAAACATAGTTGATTTCAGACTTTTAGTAGAGCCTGCACAACTTGAAAAATATTGGGATAGGTTAACAGATGATGATATATTAGAGCTAGAGAAATTACATATTGAGGGAACCAAAAACCAAGATAGAGATAATATTGAATTGTATTGGAAGAGCAATTCAGAATTTCATCTAAAATTAGCATCGTTTTATCATGATGAATTCTTCTATGAAACATTAAAAAAGGCTTTAAATAGACAGATGGTTGCATTTGCTCAATTTTATTGGGGACATTGGGACAGATCTATTTTCTCTCTATATACAGAACAACATGAAGATATGATAAAGTTTTTAAAGGACAGAAACAAAGAAATGGCCATAGAAGAACTTAAAATTGACATAATAAGCTTTATAAAAATGTAAGCAAAGAGCAAACTATTAGACTATTAGTTTGCTCTTTTTTTATTCTTAGGTCGAACATAAAATAGCGTAAAAGATGAAGGTAATTGACGAAAAGTGATTATTATTTATGGTATATGAAAAGCAAAATACAGAATAATTGGTTCAAATTTTTATCATCGTTTTTACTTTAAGACTGTAAAATGTTAAAATTTAGCCGAAATATAGTGTCTTAGTTTATTTTAGGTGGTATAATATTAGCTTAGATACGGAGGTTTTAAAATGAGCAAAAGTATTTCACAATTTTCGACTGAAAAAGTCAGTAAATTGTTGTTAAAGTTCTCTATTCCTGTAATACTGTCATTTTTAGTAACAGAACTGTACAATATGGCTGATGTTTTCTTCGTAGGAAATTTTGAAAGTTCCTATGCTGTTGGCGGAATAACCGTCATTTTTCCGATACAAAAACTACTTGTTGCATTGAGTATAATGATTGCAATAGGTACGAGTACAGCAGTTTCTACTAGTATTGGACAAAAAAACATTGAACGTGCAAAGTCCCTAATGGGAAGTGGGATTTTATTAATTCTTTCAGTAGTATTACCTTTGGCAATTTTAGTATTTTTCTTTACTGATCAAGCACTACAATTAATAGGTGTAGATCCAGCGCTGATGGAATTAGCAAATAGGTACTTAAAAACTGTAGTTTTAGGAAGTACTTTCCTAGGCATGAATATGTATCTGTCAAATGTTTTATTGGCTCTAGGAGACAATAAGACAAGTGTTTTGAGTAATACACTTGGTGCTTCAATAAACGTGCTTATAGACTATATTCTAGTCGTTAAAATGGGTTATGGAATAAGGGGTGCAGCAATAGCAACTGTTATTTCTCAAATCTGCGCTTGCACTTTTTCTACGATTAGATTTAGAAGCGTCTTAAAAGAAAAAGACTACAAATTGAAATTTGCATATGATAAGGCACTATTCGTAACAATAGTGACTTTAGGTATATCATCTTTCGTAATAGAAGCTGAAGATGGATTTGTTATGGGAGTTCTGAATAAATTGCTTTCCAGCACAGTTGGTGCAGAAGGAGTAGTTATTTTAGGAATTATAACTAGAGTGTATATGTTTTTATTCATTACTCTTATGGGAATATCAGCAGCTATGCAACCAATTGCAGCCTATAATGCTGGCGCAAAAGACTACAAGAGAGTGAAGAATGTAGTAAAGGAAACGACTATATTTACAACTATTACTACTATCATATTGTGGGCATTTATGCTGATAAATGCAGAAACTATCATAGGAATATTTATTAAGGACAGAGACTTGATTTTGAAATCAGTAGATGCATTTAGAATTATGATTTCAGTCTTTCCTGTAATCAGCATTTACTATGTGGCAATATATTATTTCCAATCGATGAGACAAGCTAGAATTGCTATAATTCTTTCACTAGTAAGACAGTTGATAAGTTTGGTAATTATATCGATAGTGTTAGTAAAAGTCTTTAATCTAGGAGCTATGGGAGTTTGGTTAGCATATCCTCTATCAGACATATTATCAGGAATCATTGCAGGAATATTAATGAAAAAAGAGAACGACAATTTGAACAAATTAATAAAAACAAAAGAAGCCAAATAGACTATTTTTTACCTTTGATAATTCAAAGGTTTTTTTATTACTATGGTTTTGTAAATTTATAATCTCAGTAGAAGTTAAATAAAATAATAACATTTTATGGCTATTAGTGATATACTAAATGTTATTGAGGTAATTATGGGAGGTTAAAATGGACAACAGACTAAATATTAAAAAACTATCAATTTATGCGGTTTTAATAAGTTTGACGACACTGGCAACTATGATCATTACGATTCCTATACCAGCAACAAAAGGATACATAAACATAGGTGATTTATTAGTTATGGTTTCAGCATTACTGATAGGTAGAAAAGGTGGATTTGTAGTTGGAGGACTAGGTTCTGCTATGGCAGATGTTCTTCTGGGATATGGGCATTATGCTCCAATTACTTTAATTGTAAAGGGAATAGAAGGATGGTTAACTGGGTATCTATACGAGAAGAGTAAGACTAAAAGCACTCGTATGCCAGTGATAGTAAGTGGTTTATGGATGGCGACAGGATATTTTATAGCAGAAATATTCTTATATGGGAAAGGTGCAATAGTTTCTCTTCCTGGAAACATCGTTCAAGGGTTAGCATGTGCAGCGCTTGCAACTGTTGTATTTCCAATGATAGAAAGAATATATAAAACTAATGCATAGATTGTAACTAGGTGGTGTAAGAATGAATGATAAAGCAAAAAACGCTCAAATGGGCTTTAAATTAATGAAGTATTCGGTAGTAATTAGTGTCGTATTGACATTTATAGTAGACTTAACTATTAGTGAGGATTCAAGGTTTGCAGCAGGTTTAGGTTCATTGCCAGTATTAGTCCAAACGATATTATTAATAGTGGCATCATATAATTTACGAGAATTCAATAGCAATTTTAATAAATTTCATAATTTGGTACTAATAACTACATTACCAAATATGATTGCAATGGCAACAGGTTGGTCAGTAAATGCAACAATTCTGTCAACTAAAATGGAAACCATGTCCACCGCATTACTAATTGGGGTGCTTGCATTTGCAATAGCAATAATAGTTCTTACTATTAAGATGTACAAAGAGTTTGTGCTAGGTGTAAAAGATTTAGTTTCCAAAACTGAAGATTCAAATTTTGAGTTTTTGAATGTATTATCAGATCAATTCTACAAGAGGACATTAATACTTCAAGCATATCTTCCAATAGGAATGTTTGCTGGAATACTTGTATTTGGAATGCTTATACCTGAAATGTTAATTACTTTTGTAATGATTATAACTATGATTACACTTGCATATTCACTATTTCATCTAATAAAGACATTTAATTATTATGGAATTTGTGAAAGACTAGCTCCAAAACTTATAAAGTGAAATAGTTCGGCGTCTTAAGGACGCCTTTTTTGTAAACGAAAATGAGAGTAAATTAGGAGGGGGAATGATGAACGATAGTGTAATGAAGATGGAAAAAGGATTTAAACTGTTAAAAATCTATATGATATTAACTGCTGTAACTGCAATTAAACTAAATGACAAAGGTATAATGGGAAATATTTATACAGTTATACATATAGTAAATTTAATCATATACCTATTGGCTCTAAGTAATTTGAAAGAACTGAATGAACATTTTGAGCGTAGTTACAATCACGCAATAAAGATGGCAATACTCATAATTGTTCCTCAAATCATTGGCTTGCTAATCACTCCATTCTTTTTTAGGGAAGATTATATGGGGATGCTTGGAATAATGAGCTTAATTCCTTTTGTCGTGCTCATCATATTTGTAGCTTCAACATTATTTCAAATTGTTTCACTAAAAGAGATATCATTGGGAATAGTAGAAATTGTAGAAAATAATGGCGAAGAAAGATTTCAATACATAGTTGAACTCTCTGAAAATTTCTATAAGAGAGTTGTTAGATTGTATCTGGGTTTATTAGGAGTAATAATACTTGGCTTTTTGCCACCAATATTATTAATAGCAGTTATATCATTATTTATATATAATTTTTATCACATATATAAAGGCTATGAACTTGTGAGTACTTGTGAAAGATATACAATGGAATTAATAGGATGATTAAATCATAAATAAGCATATTATCTAGACTACTAGCTACTTTTAGTAGTCTGTTTTCTTACTTATACACAAATCCACAATCAGTTGTGCATAATTTTAAGTATCATAACTATATATTGGGGTATACATTGAAAATTTTATTTTGGTGAAAATTATATGCCCTACATATGATGGAATCAGTTTTCATAGTTTTTTCCTACTGAAAAACGACTTTTTTCAATGTTGTTTTCATATACTATATATGGTATAGTTATAAATGCTAATGGAGATATAGAACAATATATTGTGCTGTTCTCCTGTTGAAAAAGGTGATAATTAGGAGGTTTACACATGTTAAAGGTCGTTAAGAGAAACGGTAATGTAGTAGATTTTGAAATTGAAAAAATAGTAATAGCTATATCTAAAGCGATGAAAGAAACGGATGCTGGTGTCGATGAAAAAGTAGCACAAGATGTAGCAAAAACCATAGAAGATATGTTCAAAGGTGCAGAAAATGTTACTATTGAACAAATACAAGATAATGTAGAATTGGAACTGATGAAAGTCAGACCTGATGTAGCGAAAAAGTATATTCTTTACAGGGAAGAAAGAACTAAATTAAGAGAACAAGGCTGGAACATGACAGACCTTCAACGAGACATATATGAGAAAAAATACAGATATGACTCAGAGACTTTTGATGATTTTCTTGAAAGAGTAAGTGGTGGAAATTCTCCTATTAAAAAAGCGGTAAAAGATAAAAAATTCATGCCAGCAGGTAGAATACTTGCAGGTAGAGGACTTACTAAATTAGGTAAGAAACTTACACTATCAAATTGTTATGTAATGCCAAAAGTTGGCGATAGTATAGAAGAAATATATGATACAGCAAAATACTTAGCTAGAACTTATTCTTATAGTGGTGGTGTTGGTCTTAATATTTCTAAGCTTAGACCAAATGGAGCAAAGGTAAATAATGCTGCTAACTCCACAACTGGTGCAGTTTCATTTATGGACTTATTCTCATTAACTACTAGTTTAATTGGAATGAGAGGGCGTAGAGGAGCACTAATGCTTAATATGGACGTAAGTCATCCTGACATTGAAGAGTTTATAAATGTAAAAAACGACTTAGAAAAAGTTACTAGTGCAAATATATCTGTAAACGTAAATGACGAGTTTATGAATGCTGTAAAAAATGATGGCGACTATGAACTGAGATTTGTAGTGGAAGCTACAGGAGAAGTAATTTCTAAAACTGTCAAAGCTAAAGATTTATTTAGACAACTGGCTAAGAACAACTGGAATATGGCAGAACCTGGAATTTTATACGAAGACAAAATAAATTCATGGCATCTAATGAGTGAAGACGAAGATTTTGAATATGCAGGTGTAAATCCATGTGCAGAAGAGCCACTACCAGCATTTGGTAGCTGTAATCTATCTTCAATTAACTTGGGAGAATTCGTAGCTAGTCCGTTTACAAAATATGCAAGATTTGAGTTTGAACCATTCGGACAACTAGTAAGAGATGGAGTAGTATATCTAAACGAAATACTAGATGAAAATATGGATCATCACCCACTTCCAGAACAAAGAGAGATGAGTGGAAAACTTAGACAAATTGGTTTAGGTATAATGGGACTAGCAGATGTGTTCATTAAAATGGGAATTAAATATGGTTCCGATGAATCGATAAACCTAATTAATCAAATAGGTAGACTTCTTATAAATGAAGCACTTAGACAATCTGCTCTACTTGCTAAAGAGGAAGGACCTTTCCCAGCATATAAAGCAGAAGCTGTGTTAAACAGCCCATTTTTACTATCAAATGCTGATGATGACGTAATAGAATTAATTAGAGAACATGGACTTAGAAACTCACAACTATTGACTATTGCACCGACGGGAAGTATTTCTACACTTATAGGTTGTAGCAATGGTGTTGAGCCAATATTCCAAGTTTCTTATACAAGAAAAACTGAATCAATACACGGAATAGACACTTATTATCAAGTATATACTAAGATAGTTAAGGACTATATGGAAGCTAATAATCTTTCTGAAGAAGATGAACTTCCAGAATTCATAATTACGACTTCTAATTTGAACTATAATGACAGAATTAAAGTTCAAGCAGCTTGGCAACAGTTCATAGATGCAAGTATATCTTCAACAGTGAACGTTCCTAATGAATTTACAGTGGAAGACGTAGAAAACCTTTATAAATACGCTTGGGAAAGCGGAGTAAAAGGCATAACGATCTATAGAGATGGATGTGCTAGATCAGGTATTTTATTTACTGAAAAGACATCTCAAAACAAGATAAAAGAATTACAAGATGAACTTAATAGAGAAATTGTAAAAGAGCTAGAAGCTAATCCTGACACTTGCCCAATGTGTGGTGGAACAATGAATCACACAGGTGGATGTGCAGAATGTCAAGAGTGTGGATACAGCCCTTGTGCAATCTAAATTTTAATATATTGAACTCGAGTCGCAAGGCTCGAGTTTTTGTATAATGAATTTACTTATGACAGATAATAAAAACAATTTGTTAAATTCAAGCGATATTATAAAGGTTAAAATTTGGTTAAAATGATATATCTCTATCTATTCGTGATATAATGACTGAGTAACAATATTCGGAAATTTGTAGCATAGACATTAAATGTTATAATACCGATAGTAATCTATATGTGAGGTGAAGCGGATGGAATTAGAATTTAGAAATATAGTGAAAAGCTATGGCAAGAATGAAATTCTACACGGTCTTAATTTTAAAGTCGAATCAGGTAGACCAATGGGATTTCTTGGAAGAAACGGAGCAGGAAAAACTACTACAATACGTGCGCTAATGGGAGTATTTAAGCTTAATAGTGGCGAAATACTACTTGATGGCAAGAAAATAAATAATAAGAAATTGAGAATTGGTTACTTACCTGAAGAGCGAGGAATGTATGGGAAGCAACAAATTCTTGAACAATTAATATACTTTGGTACATTAAGAGGTGGAACTCGTGTTGAATCTAAGAAGAGTGCATCTGAGCTTTTAGAACGAGTTGGACTTGGGGAGTATGCGAAAAAGAATTTAGATACTCTGTCTAAAGGAAATCAACAAAAAGTACAAATAGTTCAATCATTATTGAATAATCCAGATATCTTGATATTAGATGAGCCGTTTTCAGGCTTGGATCCTATAAATTCAACTATGTTAAAAGAAATGATACTTGAGAGTACTGGAGATAATAAATTACTTCTGTTTTCATCTCATCAAATGGGATATGTAGAAGAGATATGTGATGATATAACCTTAATAGATAGTGGAGACATTGTACTTTCAGGGAATCTATCTGATATTCAAAGGGAGCTAGGCGAAAATAAATTACGTCTAAGTGCAGTAAATATGAACAGAGAAGAATTGACTAGCTATATAGGCTCTCAAATCGATGGAATAGACATAAGTCATGATAAACAGTCTTTGATTATTACACTGAATTCAATGGATAAAAGTGAGTTATTGTCAGAATTACTTAAACTAAATGTGGATATAGATTTATTTTCTGTGTATAAACCAAGTATGTCTGATATATTTATAAAGTATGCAGGTGATGAAAAATGAAAAATACATTTAAAGTGTTTAAATTTGAGTTTATGTCGACATTTAAGAAGAAATCTTTTATCATCTCCGCATTGGTCTTATTGCTAGGGACTATAGTACTTAGCAGTATCCCAAAGTTAATAGAAATGTCTGGATTTTTCAATGAAACAGAAGACGAAACTGCAATAGTTACTGACGAAGCAGGCGAAGATATTAGTTTTGAATACGGAATTTTCTATGCTGATAAAGACATTGATAAAAGTATTATTAGCAATATATCAAATCAAGAACATTACGATATGCAAATGAAAGAATACAAAAGCCTTAGTGATATAGAAACGGGAATTGAAAATGGGGAAATATACAAGGGAATAATAGTAAATTCTCCTACTGATATAGAAGTGATTATGGAATCCATAGGGATGCAAGATAGCTTTGAGAATGTAAGAGATATGTTTAAAGAGTACAATACTAGACTCAATTTCAAAACATTGGGACTTGACTATGAGATGATATCTAAAGCTTCAAATGTAGATGTAGAATTATCTAATAGAGCAATTGGAGTAGATGGAAGCAATAGTTTCTTTATGGTTTATATAATGATATTCATATTGTATATGTTGATACTTATATTTGGACAAGGAGTAGCAACAAGCGTTGCAAAAGAGAAGAGCGACAGAACGATGGAGATACTTATAACAAGTACTTCTGCATCAAGTCTAATAAATGGTAAAGTATTTGCATCAGCATTGCTTGGACTAATTCAACTTTCAATGATTATAATAGGCGTTGGAGTGGGAATTTGGATTAATGCGGATATGGTAGAATTTTTTGCAGCATTCATTAATTTCAATTTAGATATCAATGTAATCATAATTTATATCGTATTTTTTGCGATAGGTTATCTTTTGTATCTATACCTGTTTGCTGCATTGGGAGCATTGGTTTCAAAAGTTGAAGAAGTGGGAAATGCAGTTACTCCAGTGACAATACTATTTGTATTGGCATTCCTTGCAGCGATGATAGGACTTAATTTACCGGAATCAATGATAATAAAAATTGCTTCATTCATTCCATTTAGTTCACTCATGACAATGTTTGTTAGATATGCACTGGTTACTGTGCCGATGATAGAAGTATTTATATCACTTGGAATACTAACAGTTACGACCATAATTATGGCGGCAATATCCATAAGAATATATAGACTGGGAACATTGAACTATGGAAATAAAATGAAGTTTTTCCAATCATTAAAGAAAACTGTATAATAAGAGAACTCTATATCGAAAGGTATAGAGTTTTTATATATTAAATGCATAGAATGACGATATATGATAAAATAGCTGTAATTATTGTAATTGGAGGAAATATGAGAGGTAAAAGAGTATTAGAAGATTTAAAAATTATAGATAGCGAGTTTCCTAATATAGGAATTGGTAAAAATGAAGAAGGCTTTCCAATCTATGTGAAAAATGCATTACAAGGACAGACTGTAAAAGTTAAGCTAGGAAGAAAAAAAGAAGATAGAATAGAAGCAAAACTTCTAGAAGTAGTAGAGCGTTCACCAATGGAAAAAGAATCTCAATGTATTCATTTTTCAGAATGTGGTGGATGTACTTATCAAAGACTAGACTATGATGAGGAGCTTAATTACAAATTAAGGCAAATAAACAATTTGTTTGTACATGGAGAAATTGACCACAAAATGTCGGAGATTATTCCTAGCCCAAAGTATACGAACTATAGGAATAAAATGGAATATACATTTGGTGATGAGTATAAAGATGGACCATTATCTGTTGGATTACACGCGAGAGGGCGCTTCCATGACATTGTCAATACAAGTAGATGTGAAATTGTGCACGATGATTTCAATGTCATTAGAGAAGGAATCAGAGAGTATTTTGAAGGGATAGGAGTTAGCTATTACAAGAGGAGACTCCATGAAGGATCGCTTAGACATTTAGTGGTTAGAAGAGGAGAATACACTAAAGAAATACTTCTAAATTTAGTGACGACTAGCGATGTAGATTTTGATATGGAAGCTTTTGTTGAATATATAAAATCAGTCGAACTTGAAGGAGAAGTAGTTGGAATAATTCATACTATTAACGATTCATTAGGCGATGCAATAACACCAGAGAAAGTTGAATTATTATATGGAAGAGACTATTTCTATGAAGAGATATTGGGACTTAGATTTAAGATAAGCCCGTTCTCATTCTTTCAAACCAATACCAAATCAGCAGAAGTATTGTATAGCAAAGCACTTGGATTTATAAGTGAGTTAGACGATAAAATAGTATTTGACCTTTACTCAGGGACAGGAACGATATCGCAAATAGCAGGATTAAAAGCAAAAAAGGTCTATGGAATAGAAATCGTTGAAGAAGCAGTAGTTGCAGCAAGAGAAAACGCGAAACTTAATGGACTTAAAAATGTTGAATTCTTAGCAGAAGATGTCCTGACTGGCGTGGATAAACTGGAAGCAAAACCAGATGTTGTTATAATAGATCCACCAAGAGAAGGAATAAATCCAAAGGCGATTAATAAGATAATAGACTTTGATCCAGAAGAATTTTTGTATATAAGCTGTAATCCAAAAACATTTGTTAGAGACTTAAAAGTGTTTATGGAAAGAGGATATAAGATAAAAGAATCAGTAGTGGTGGACCAATTTCCAAGAACCAGTCATGTGGAGACTATAGCGTTGCTACAAAGAGATATTTAGTCACAATCCTGCATTTTAAGCAGTTTCATAGACATTTCATATTTGTGGAAGAAGGTCAATATGAGCGTAAAAAAGTGCTAAAAAATTATATTGATGTGAACGTATGTATTGATATGGAGTGTGGAGACACAAGGAATGAGTAAAAAACATTCTTGAAATTTGTGAGTATAAAGTGAGTATTTGCAATTAATGAGAAGGTATAAAAGGAAGAGAAATGAAAAATCATTTCTCTTCCTTTTAATGTTATGGGAGTAGGGTAAATAATAAATACAAAAAACTAGAGAAAATATGAAAACTTGGGAACACAATGATCAAATGTGATGTTTACAGGGAAAGATGTGTTTATCTTTTAAAAATGTATAAAATTTGAGTTTAAAACTAGATTTAAAATGATATGAATTTGAAAGGATAGTGATATAAATGGCAAAATATTCGGATGAAGAAATAAGAAAGTTACCCAAAATAACATGTAAAGTAGCTGCTGAATATTTAGGCATTGCTCCAATGGCTGTAAGTATTGGAATGAGAAATAGTTTATTGCCAATTGGATTTGCCATTCATAATAAAGACAGAGATACTAGATTTAGTGAGAGTTGGTCATATCATATAATTGCAGAAAGACTTATAGCTTATAAATATGGACGAATATCAGAAGTTATGGTAGAGAATATTGAAAATAATTTAAATACAATTATCTCACAGTTCGAAGAGATGAAAAGAGATTTACTTTTTATATTAAGCGAAAACGAAGAACAGAAGAATTAGAATTATTTGAGTATGCGTTTTCGCTGGGCAAATATATAGATGTAAATGAAAAATATAAAGTATCTTTAAAGGAAAGTGATAGTGATGAATAAAATGATGACATTCACTAGAGAACAATTATATAAAGAGATATGGGAATTAAATGCCAAGAAAGTATCTGAAAAATATGATCTAAATTATCCAAAACTTTTAAAAAAGTGCAAAGAATACAAAATTCCAATTCCAACAAGTAAATATTGGATTTATTTAGAAAGAGGTAAAGATGTATCAGATTTAATCATTCAGTTACCTTCTTTTGAAACAGAAGAAATATTTTTAGATAAGAACATTGATAAGCATATTGAAACTGAGAGTATTGAAATTCAAGATATAGAATTTCCAATAGAAAAAGAAGAAGATAAACAAATATTAAATACACAGCAAATTGAGAAAGAATTAATTTTTTTAGGGAAAGACAAAATTAATGTAATAATAGACTCATTATCAAAGTTTAAAATTAATGATAATAAAAGGCTAAATGTAAAAGTATCTAACTATAAAAAGGATGTTATACTTTGGAATCAAAAACAAAAGAATTCTGAAAGGAATTATTACGATTCTAGATATGAACGTAACACTATGGAACAGCATAAATTCATAAAAGAAGTATCAGTTGAACAATTACCTAGGCTATATAAATTACTAGATATATTAGTCGAAGTATTTGAAGATATAGGCGAAACAATAATGGACGATTTATCAATAAAAATTTATGATGATATTGTTTCATTTGAGATCATTGAGAGTACAGATAAAGTAGAACATGAATTAACTAAAGAAGAAGCAAAGAAATTGGTAGAGTATAATGATGATAAAAAAAAGGGCGGCTATGCTTGGAAACCAAATATACGAAAATATGATCATATTCATAATGGTAGATTTAGAATAAAGACAACTAATGGGAAATACATAAAAGATTCAAACACAAAAAAATTAGAAGAAGTAATTCCTGATATAATTATTTTGATTTATAAATCCTATCTAGATATTAAGACAAAGAGAGAAGAAATAGAAGAGCGTAATCGTAAATGGGAGGAAGAACGTAGACAAAAGGAATTATTGAAAGAAAGAATACAAGCAGAAAAGGATAAAACAAGATCACTTTTGAATATACTTGATGATTACCAAATAGCTCAAAATATTAGAGTTTATGTTGAGGTCCTATCTCAGCTAGAAAATAATGTAGATAACGAATTAATAGATTGGATGTTGAAGAAAGCTGACTGGATTGATCCAACTATTTCTTTAGAAGATGAGTTATTAGGAAAAAGAGAACATGAAAAGGACAAAGAAGATAAGTATAAGTTTTTAAAAGGAGAACGAGGTTATTGGTAATATATATTTTAGCTAATATTATTTATATAGTTTTATAATTGGTAATTAGACTGAACGCCTTTATATAGGCGTTTTTTCTATATAGACAAGGAGGTGAAACATGGGTTATTTATATAGTTCAGGCAATGAAATTGTAGATGAAGTAGGTAAATTAGCTTTTATAGGAGATATCATACCTCATACTTGGTATAAAACCATATTAAGAGATAATGAGAAACCATATTTAAATGCAATTATTATCCTAGCAGATATTACCTATTGGTATCGTCCGTCAGAAGTAAGAGAAGAATCGTCAGGACAACTATTAGGATTTAAAAAGAAGTTTAAAGAAGACTTACTACAGAGAAGTTATGGTCAAATGGCAGAGCGTTTTGGAATGTCTAAAAGAGAAGCTACAAATGCCATTGTTTTTCTTGAGAAACTAGGAGTGATAGAAAGAGTATTTCGGACGGTTAAAACTCCTAAGATTATTTTAAACAATGTCCTATATATAAATTTAAACGTAGAAAAGTTAGAAGCTATTACATTTCCAGAGGGAACCCTCTCACTTTCAAAAGAGACAGGGGTAACTTTACAAAGTGAGACCCTGTCACCAAATAAAGAGATAGGTATACCTTTAAAAAGAGAGACAAATACAAAGAATACTACTAAGACTTCTAACATAGATTTCAATCCTATCTTCTCTGAGGAGAGTGGAGCTGAAAGAACAGCAATGTCGAATGAATTATTAGAGAAAGATAAAATTAAAGAAGTGTTTAAAAAGAATATAGAATATGATTGCTTAGTAGAAAATAATCCAATGGATAAAGAAAGAATCAACGGAATACTAGATTTAATGACAGATATCTATATGCAAAGAGATGGAAGTATCTTAATTAATCGACAAGAAAAATCAATAGATATCGTGAAAAGTCAATTTATGAAACTTAATTATAACCATATAGAATATGTATTAAACTCATTAAATGAAAATACCACTAAGATTACGAAACTTAGAAGTTATTTATTGACAACTCTCTACAATGCTCCAATGACAATGGATCAATATTATAGATCTTGGGCAAATCATACATTATATGGTGATGATAGTTAGGAGGGATGAAAATGCAAGAAGAGGTGAATCAAAAGACTATTGCTTTTACGACACAAAATGCAAAGCTTACTGCAAGAGTATTAAAGGAAATTATTAGTAAGTATTTGAGAGATCAAGAACATAAAAAGACGATGAAGAATACAAAATCAAAAGCAATGCCGGAACTGAAAAGGAAGAAAACTTCACTAAAAGAACTAAGTAAGAAATACGATGGACTAAAAAGTATAGAAATAGATGATACAAACATTAAGGGCTTTGAGAAGTATGCTAAGAAATATCATATTGAATATGCATTGAAAAAAGATAGAACTACAGATCCACCAACATATGCAATATTTTTCAAGGGAAAGGACACAGATATGATAGATAGAGCATTTAAGGATTTTATATGTAATGATTTAATGAAGAAGAAATCTAGTCTAATAGCAAGTCTTAAGAAATATGCAGAAGTAGCTAAGAACTTAGTAACTGATAAGACAAGACATAAACATCAAGAGCAATCACTATAATAAGCAAAGGAAGGCGATAATCATTGAGCAGTCCATTAGAATATATAAAAGAAATATTTGGAAGAATTGATAAGAAAAAGCTTTGTATTAAACTAATTCCATATTTAATAATTGCATATATGCTTCATAAAGTATCTTACCTTTATCACCTAATTATAGGTGATAATTTTTTTGTGAAATTATTAGAGCTATTTAAATATTTAAAACATGTATTTTCATCTCCATTTGTTAGCTTGAATTTAAATGATTGGTTCATTGGAATACTAGGAGCAGGAATTATTTATGGAATAGTTTATAGTAAATCAAAAAATGCAAAGAAGTATCGCAAAGGAGAGGAATATGGATCAGCTAGATGGGGGAACAAGAACGACATACAGCCTTTTATAGATAAAAACTTTGAAGACAATGTAATACTTACACAGACAGAAAGTTTGATGATGAATAGTAGACCAAAAGATCCGAAAAATGCAAGGAACAAAAATGTATTAGTCATTGGAGGGTCTGGTTCAGGTAAGACTAGGTTTTATGTGAAACCTAATCTAATGCAAATGCATAGTTCCTATGTGGTAACAGATCCTAAGGGGACACTTTTAACAGAATGTGGGAAGATGTTAGAAAAAGGCAGTCCAAAGAAAAAGTTAGATAAAACAGGCAGAGAAATAAAAGATAGAAAAGGAAATTTCGTATATGTTAAAGATAATAATGGAAAAATCATTTATGAACCTTATAAGATAAGGGTGCTAAATACTATTAACTTTAAGAAGTCCATGCACTACAATCCATTTGCTTATTTGAGAAGTGAAAAAGATATTTTAAAACTTGTAAATACCATAATAGTAAATACAAAAGGAGAAGGAGATAAATCAGGGGAAGATTTTTGGGTGAAAGCAGAAAGGTTACTGTATTCTGCTTATATAGGATTAATTTATTATGAAGCTCCAGAGGAAGAACAGAACTTCACAACACTTTTAGAATTAATAAATATGAGTGAAACAAGAGAAGAGGACGAATCTTACAAAAATCCAGTGGATTTAAAGTTTGAAGCATTGGAAGAATTAAATCCAAATCATTTTGCAGTGAGGCAGTATAAAAAATACAAACTAGCAGCAGGTAAAACCGCAAAATCTATTTTGATTTCCTGTGGAGCAAGACTGGCACCTTTTGATATAAAAGAACTTAGAGACTTAATGGAATATGATGAAATGGAATTAGATACTATAGGAGATCGAAAGACAGCACTATTTATTATAATTTCAGATACTGACGATACTTTTAATTTTGTGGTCGCCATTTTATATACACAGCTCTTCAACTTACTTTGTGATAAGGCAGACGATGTATATAATGGACGACTGCCAATTCATGTAAGATGTCTACTAGATGAGTTTAGTAATATTGGACAGATTCCCAAATTTGAAAAACTGATTGCAACGATTCGTTCCAGAGAGATATCAGCAAGTGTAATATTACAAGCACAGTCTCAACTAAAAGGTATATACAAAGATCATGCAGAGACAATTGTAGGAAACTGTGACACCACATTATTCTTGGGAGGAAAAGAGAAGACAACTTTAAAAGAAATATCAGAGATATTAGGGAAAGAAACCATTGATTTATATAATACATCTGAAAATAGAGGAAGAGAAAAAACGCATGGACTTAGTTATCAAAAACTAGGAAAATCATTAATGACACAAGATGAACTAGCAACGATGGATGGAGGGAAATGTATTTTGCAATTAAGAGGAGTAAGACCATTTCTATCAGAAAAATATGATGTCACAAAACATAAGAATTATAAGAAATTATCTGACTTTAATGAGAAAAATGCTTATGATATTGAGAAAGTGTTGAATACAAAGTTGAGAATGAAAAAGGATGACGAGATTGAGGTATATGAGATATAGAATTAATAATTATGAGCTGAATTATATGATATATTAAATATAAATAATAAATCATATATAGGAGGTAAATCATGAATAAATTATTAAGAGTAATGTTTATTATTCTAATAATAGCTCTTTTAGGTGCTGCTATAATGCAACTGTTTTTCCCAGAAGCTATGGGAGCTAATTCTGAGTATGGAATCTCTGTAGGTTGGCAGAGAGAAATAGGTTTTTGGAACTTAGCAATACTGCCAATATTGGTTGGAATAAACATAAAATACGACTTTTTTTTCTTAAAAGTTATAGTAATTTCTTTAATCATCGGAGGATTAGGATTTGGGACGAACCATCTAATTGGATATATAAATGATAGCTCTAAAATTATCAGCTTAGTGGGTGCATTGGAGAATTATGCTTTGGTGATTTTGTGGATTATAGGATTAAAAATAGAATATAAAATACAGAAATCTCGTATAGGTAATGAATATGATTAGTGAGTTAAAGTATGGGAATACCAGAACATACATAGTAAGAGGCAAGAGAGGCTTAATCTTAGTTGATACAGATTGGGCAGGAACATTGAAACAATTTTTCAAAGGCATCAATAAGTTAGGAGTTGAAGTGTCAGACATAAAATATTTAATAATTACACATTTTCATCCAGATCATATGGGAATTGCACAAGATTTGATAGATTTAGGTATTGAGCTATTAGTAATAGATAAGCAACTAGGCTTTATTCATTCTTCTGATAAATATTTATCCAAAGATTCAAAAGATAACTTTAAGCCAATTAATGAAAATGTAGTTAAAGTTATTTCATGTGAAGAAAGCAGAGAACTATTAAGGACAATTGGTATAGATGGAGAAATAATTTATACACCAGGGCATAGTGGTGATAGCATATCTGTAGTTATTTATGAAGAAGCTGCTATTGTTGGTGATTTGTATCCCATTTATACAGCAATTGGCTATGATGATCTGGTAATAGAAAGTTGGAATAAAATAATTAGTTACAGTGTAAATATAGCATACTACAGTCATGCGAAAGAAGATTTTATTGGTGGGATCAACTCATTAGATGATATCAAATGAAATATGGAAAAGAGATGTGAATGTATGGAAAGTGAAAATGTGAACATTGGTGAAATTCCTGCAATAATATGGGGGAAGCCATCAAATAATATATATTTATATATACATGGGAAAAATGGTAATAAAGGGGAAATGGAACAATTTGTAGATATTTTTATTGAAAAAGGATTACAGGTATTGAGTTTTGATTTGCCTGAGCATGGAGATAGAAAAAAAGAAAAAACTACTTTAGAACCGTGGAATGTAGTTCCAGAGTTAAAAAAGATTATGAATCATTTAAAAGAAAACTGGAGTGAGATTGGCATCATTGGTAATAGTATAGGATGTTGGTTTAGTCTACTTGCTTTTCAAGATGAGAAAATAGAAAATAGTTTATTTATAGCTCCTATATTAAATATGGAACAGTTGATTATAAATATGATGGATTGGGCGTCAGTTACAGAGAGTGAATTAAAAAATAAGAAAAAAATTGAAACTGCATTTGGAGAAACACTTTCATGGGAATATTATAACTACACGCGAGATAATCCAATCGATATTTGGAATATTAAAACAAAAATATTATATCCTGAAAAAGATAATATGACGGATATTGAAGTAGTAAAAAAATTTGTAGAAAAACCTGATAGCGAATTGACAATGCTTTATGGAGCAGAACATTATATTCATAAACCAAATGAAATAGAATTTTTAAGAGACTGGCTAGATACAAATTTATAAAATAATTCAAATATAAATATTTTTTGATAAAAAGGTGGTGAAATTAATGGAAATATTAAATCTGGGGGATTTTATAGTAAACAACTATATTATTTCTACAGAAAATGGATATATTTTAATCGACACAGGGTATGAAGAAGGATATCAACAATTTTCTCATAAGCTTAAGCAAAATAATATTGATTTAAATGAAATAAAATATCTTTTTTTAACACATGCTCATGATGATCATGCAGGATTTTTAAACGAATTACTGGGGCATAATCCTAATATGAAAGTAATTTTACATCAAAGGGCTATAGAAAGATTACGAATGGGACAGAATTCTTTTAAAGGTGGTTGCTCAAATAAATTAGCTTATGTGTTTTGTAAGTTTATGGAGTTGTTAGGGAAAGGAAAACATAAATTTCCATCAATTAATAATCATTTTGAAAAAAACTACATAGTATATGGAACAGAAGAAGCAAAAAATTTAGAAAATGAGTTATCAATTAAAATTTTAGAAACTCCAGGACATACCGAATGTTCAATTTCATTATTATATGCGAATTCACTTTTTTGTGGAGATGCTGCAATGAGTGGAATACCGAGTTGGAATAATATAACAATTTGGGTGGAAAATCTATCTGATTTTGAGAGTACATGGGAAAAAATAATTGAAATAAATCCTGAAATTATATACGTTGGTCATGGAAGACAAATAAAAACTAAAGATCTTATTAAAAATATATCAAAAATAAGTAGGCGAAAACTTTTACCATTAAAGGGAAATTAATATTTTTAATAGATAGATTGTAAAATTAAATAAAACAATTCAAAGCAGAAAGCTATGTATAGCACGTGATATACATAGCTTTCTGCTTTTTTATATAGATTAAATAAAAATTAGGAGGAAAGATATGGAGTTTTTTAGTAGTGCAATTGAAACATTGGGAACTTTGGTAACAGCATTAGGTGCCGGTCTTGGAGCATGGGGAGTTATAAACCTTCTAGAAGGTTATGGAAATGATAATCCTGGGGCAAAATCACAGGGAATTAAACAGTTGATGGCTGGTGGTGGCGTTGTATTAATTGGATTAAACTTGATTCCGTTGCTATCTAGTGTTTTAGGATAGAAGAATGTTTGGGCTTTGGGATAAGCTCACTGAATGGATTAAAGAATTACTACTTGGAATGATTGAAAATAATTTAAGTAATATGTTTACTGATGTGAATGAAAAAGTTGGCAGTATTGCAGCAGAAGTCGGCAAGAGTCCTCAAAGTTGGGACAGTGATATTTTCTCTATGATTGAATCATTATCAGAAAATGTCATAGTCCCCATTGCAGGATTAGTTATTACATTTGTTCTATGCTATGAGCTGATATCTATGTTAATAGATAGAAATAATTTACATGATGTCGATACATGGATGTTTTTCAAATGGGTTTTCAAAGCCTATGTAGCAGTAGTGATTGTGACAAATACTTGGAATATTGTAATGGGGACTTTTGATGTAGCACAAAAAATGGTGAATCAAGCATCAGGGGTCATTTCTTCGGAGACAAGTATAGATATTGCCTCGAGTATTGAGTCCATGATGACAGGATTAGAAAAAAAAGAATTAGCAGAGTTACTTTTGATTTCACTTGAAACACTAATAGTAACTTTTGCTATGGATATACTATCCATTCTAATCACTGTCATTTTATATGGACGTATGATTGAAATCTATTTAGTGAGTAGTGTAGCTTCTATCCCCATGGCAACACTGGCAAACAAAGAGTGGGGACATACGGGAACCAATTACTTTAAAAGTCTTTTTGCATTGGCAATACAAGCCTTTTTTATCATGGTTTGTGTAGGAATATATGCAGTGTTAATAAAGACATTAACGGTAACAGACAATATTCACACTAGTATATTTTCTGTTCTAGCATATACAGTATTACTTTGTTTCAGTTTGTTTAAAACTGGATCATTAGCAAAATCAGTCTTAAATACACATTAGAAAGGAAGGGTTTATAGTCATAAAAAAACAATTAGTAAATAATGAAATGGTGCAGATAGGAATACTAACAACAATTTTGTATATTTCTCTCTATGAAATATACAAGATGAAAAGAGAAAGATTGATTCAAGAAAAAATAATTGATGAGTTAGCATATCATGAAGAAGTAATAGAAAAAATAGAGGAATCAATTTCAAAAATAGGGAAAGGAGAATCAAGATTTAATGGCATTTGTACCGGTACCAAAGGATTTAAAAAGAGTTAAGACAAAGATTGCCTTTAATCTAACCAAAAGGCAGTTGATTTGCTTTTCTTTAGGGGGACTAATCTCCATTCCAGTTTATTTAAATACGAGAGATATATTAGGGAATGAACTAGCACTGCTGATTTTAATTGTGTTGGCTCTTCCTTTTTTCATTTTAGGGATATTTGAAAAGGATGGAATACCGCTAGAGAAATATGCAAGATATGTAATCAGACAAAAGTTTAGATATCCAAAAACTAGAATTTATAAAACACAGAACTTTTACAGATATTTAGAAATAACAGATAAGAAGGTGAACCATGGCAGTCAATCAACAACAAAAAAGACAGCAAAGAAAATTACAACAGAATAAAAGAAAGTATAAAGATAATAAAAATGACTTGATACAAAGTAAAATGAGGAGTAAGAAAAAGAATGTGAAACACAATAGCAAGAATATTCCTCATACAGTGCAAGATACAATTCCATACAAAAGGATATTTCCAGATGGAATTTGTCAGTTGAATAATAAGAAATATACAAAGACAATTCAGTTTTTCGATATTAATTACTTACTTGCACAAAATGAAGATAAAGCATTGATATTTGAAAACTATTGTGACTTTTTGAATTACTTTGACTCTTCTATTTCCATACAGTTAACATTTTTAAATCAAACGGGAAAAGGAGAAGAGATGCTAAACAATATTCATATTGAAGAGCAACAGGATAATTTTAATGACATTAGGCAAGAGTATTCTGAGATGTTGAAGAGTCAATTGGCAAAAGGAAACAATGGATTATTAAAGACAAAGTATATAACTTTTGGGATTGAGGCAGATACTATTAAGCTTGCGAAACCTAGATTAGAGAGAATCGAAAGTGATATACTAAATAATTTTAAAGTTATGGGAGTAAAAGCTTTTGGTTTAAATTGGAAAGAGAGATTGGAGCTACTTCATAGAATTTTAAATCATGATACCAATGAAAAATTATCCTATAATTGGGATTTAGTGAAGAGAGGTGGAATGAGTACAAAAGATTTAATTGCTCCAATTTCATTTAGTTTTCAAGATCCAAGAAGTTTAAAGATTGGTAATTTACATGGAGCAGTATCCTTTCTACAGATACTAGCTCCTGAACTCACAGATCGAATGCTGGCAGACTTTCTAGATATGGAGAATGATATACTGGTTAACTTCCACATTCAGTCTCTGGATCAATCTGAGGCGATTAAGAATGTAAAGAGAAAGATAACCGATTTAGATAAGATGAAAATTGAAGAACAGAAAAAAGCTGTAAGAGCTGGGTATGATATGGATATTATTCCCTCAGATTTGGCAACTTTTGGACATGAAGCAAAATCACTTTTAGAAGATTTGCAGTCTAGAAATGAAAGAATGTTTTTAGTTACGATATTAATATTAAATACAGCAAAGAGTAAACAAAAGCTAGAAAATATAATATTTCAAGCTTCTGGAATAGCACAAAAGTATAATTGTCAATTGAGGAGATTAGACTATCAGCAGGAGCAAGGTTTTGTTTCCTCACTTCCACTTGGTGAAAATCAAATAGAAATTGAGAGAGGTCTTACAACAAGTTCAACAGCAATCTTTGTTCCGTTTACCACACAAGAATTATTTATGGACGGGGAGTCACTGTATTATGGATTAAATGCATTATCCAATAACATGATAATGGTAGATAGAAAGAAATTAAAGAATCCAAATGGACTTATTCTTGGAACGCCAGGATCTGGAAAATCATTTTCAGCAAAGAGAGAAATTGCAAATGCTTTTTTAATAACGGAAGATGATATTATAATCTGTGATCCAGAGGCAGAATACTATCCATTGGTAGATAAACTAGACGGGCAAGTAATTAAAATCTCGCCAACGTCGACTCAATATATTAATCCCATGGATATTAATTTAGATTATTCTGATGATGAAAATCCACTTTCACTAAAATCAGATTTTATATTATCATTGTGTGAGTTAATAGTGGGAGGAAAGCATGGACTAGAGTCAGTAGAGAAGACAATAATAGACCGTTGTGTTAGGCTAGTATATCAAGAGTTTCTAGTTGATCCTAGAATAGAGAATATGCCGATACTTGAAGATTTATATAATTTGCTAAGAAAACAAGTGGAGCCGGAAGCACAGAGACTTGCAACAGCAATAGAAATCTATGTAACTGGTTCACTCAATGTATTTAATCATCAAACGAATGTAGATGTTGATAATCGTTTGGTATGTTATGACATTAAAGAGCTGGGAAAGCAGTTGAAAAAGATAGGAATGTTAATCGTTCAAGATCAAGTTTGGAATAGAGTAACTATAAATAGAGCCGAAAAACGCAATACGAGATATTATGTTGATGAGTTTCACTTATTACTAAAAGAGGAACAGACAGCAGCATATTCTGTGGAAATTTGGAAGAGATTCCGTAAGTGGGGAGGAATGCCGACTGGAATCACTCAGAATATTAAGGACTTACTATCTTCTAGGGAGATTGAAAATATATTTGAGAACTCAGATTTTATTTATATGCTAAATCAAGCAACAGGAGATAGACAAATACTTGCAAAGCAATTAAATATTTCACCTCATCAACTCTCCTATGTTACAAATTCCAATGAAGGAGAAGGATTGCTGTTTTATGGAAATGTAATAATTCCATTTATTGATAAGTTTCCAAAAGATACTCTTCTATATCAAGTGATGACAACAAAACCGGAAGAAGTACAATCAAAAGAATAAGTAATTTTTAAAATATTAGACCGTCTCTTTAAGAAAAGGAGACGGTTTTTTTAATACAAATTTCTAGAGAGGAGGGAAGAATTGTCAAAAAGAAAGAAGCTAAAAGGAAAAGATAAGGTAATTCAGAAGATGAGTAAGGATGGACTTATTGAAGAGAATTTATCTGATGGAACATCTAGAAGTATCTCTCAAAAGATTAACGATGTTGATTTAGGAGACCTAAGAGAAAAATCTAATATTGTAAAGGATAAAAGTATTGAAGAAAATACTGTTAATAATAAGAGACAACAAAGGCAAATGAGGAGTATGAAAGATACTCCAATAAGCAAAGAAAATGAAGGATCAGAAACAAGTATTAATAGTGGCTTTGAAGAGACTATGATTAATGATGAAACAAAAACGTTTTATAAAGAACAATATATGGAAAATAGACAATCTAGTAATGAAGATAGCTTTTCAGTTGAAGAGAGAAGTAATGCAGATGGTCAAAATTTAAGAAGAGAATTTGCTGAATCCAATAAAAGCTTTAACAGTAGAGTAGAGAAGCCAGATAATATTAATTTATCAAAATTAGAAATTACATCAAAGGATAAAGACACGAAGCTTAAGAATGTTGGTAAAAGATTTAGAGAACAGGAATCTGAATATAAACATTTAAATAGTGAAAGTGGAAGTTTCGCTGATGATAGTGATACTTTTCAAGTTGAGTCAAGGTCAGATATAGATTATAAAGAAATTCAAAGAGAATATTTAGAGTCAAAAGAGGAATATAAACTTAATGTTGAAGATGCTCCAATATTAAAAAATCATAAAAACAAAATATTAATTACCAAAAGAAAAGCATTAAAAAATCAGAAGCTAGCTATTAAGTTCTCAAAGATGAAAGAAAATGAATCTAAAGTAGATACTGATATATCAAAAACAGATGAACTTAAAGACTTAACGACAGATACAAATTTAAAGGATAACAGACAAAACAATCATCAAAAAGAGAAGCTTTTAAAAAGTGAAGAGAATCTGAAAAATAGTAAGGAAGAGAATAAGAGCGTAGATAATGTAAAAGCTACACCAAAAAACACTTCTAAAGAAGATATTGTCGATGAGAATTCTAAAGAGAAAAGTAGTAAACATAAAAGGCATAATAAGAAAAGTAAAGGTCAAAAGAGTAAGTTAGAGTTTGAAGAAGGGAAGACTAAGAATAGTAAATTCAAAGAATTAGATGTAGAAAAAGAGAAAGGTGAAAGTGTAGTAAAAAAGATCATTCCCAAAGCAGCGATTACTAGCTTGGAAATGATTCGAAAATCAACGAATGAAACGGAAGACGAAAATGTAGGAATTGAATCTATTGAGGGAATAGAAAAATCTTATTATGAGGGTAGAAACATTAAAAACAGATTCTCAAACTACCAGAAAAAAAGAGATAGGAAGAAATTAAAAAAGTTTGAGAGATCAAAAGATATATCAAAACAAAATACAGGTAAATCTGATGGTAGACTGTTAGATAAGATTTTTTTCAAAAAGAAACTTCAAAGAAAATATAATGAAGAAATTAGAAAAGACACTGGAAAGAGAAGGATTCGTGGAATTAAAGAAACTGCAAAACATGCATGGGATTCTATTAGAGGAATTGGGAAGAAAAGTGGTGGATATCTTGTAGTTATTGGAGTGTTATTACTTATTATGATGATATTATTTCATTCTTGTTCCGCAATTATGATGGGAGGAATGGGAGCAATAGCAGGAAGTTCTTATCAAGCAAGCGATGTTGATGTAACAAATGCAGATGTAGAGTACACAAGACATGAGGCAAATCTATTACTGACATTGAAGGATGTAGAAGTGGATAATCCAGGATACGATGAATATCGCTATAATGTGACTCCAGTTGGACATGATCCACATGAATTATTAGCATATTTGACAGCAGTATATCAAGATTTTAAAGTAGATGAAATTAAAGAAGTAATAGAGGAAATATTTAATGCGCAGTATCAATTCTCTACAAAGGAAATAATTGAAAAATATACTACTAAGCGTCAAGTCGAAGATCCCCACACTGGAGAAATATATGAGATTGAAGAAGAACATGAGAAACGAATATTAGAAGTAAGTTTAGTATCAAAACCTTTAGAAGAAGTCTTAATATCTATGATGGAAGAAGATACTAAAGGCATTTATGACATTTTAATAGAGACTAAGGGAAATTTTATGATATATCCATCACCAATTGAAGGAGAATGGAAGACATCAGTTACATCAATGTTTGGATATAGAATGCATCCAATAAAAAATGATTTGGATATACACAGTGGAATTGATATTTCAGGAAGTGAAAATACTGATTTAAAATCCATATTTGATGGAACTGTTATTAAAGTCGATTATGACGGAACTGGATATGGTAATTATGTAGTGATAGAAGACAAAAATGGATGGGAAGCTTTATATGCACATTGTTCATCAATAGATGTTAGTGTAGGAGATGAAATTAAACAAGATAGTGTAATTGCAAAGATGGGGAGTACAGGCTCATCAACGGGGAGTCATTTACATTTAGAACTAAAGGATTCTGAGGGAAACCAATTGAATCCTTATTTTTATTTGTACAGTGAAGTAAAGGAATTACCTACTTCAACATCAACACAATATAACGGATATACTGGTAACTTTGGAAATCCGGGAATTGAATATGACGATGAGACAGTTAGACAATTATTTGCAGAAGCAGAAAAACATATTGGTAAGAGATATGTTTATGGAGCAAATGGACCATCTAATTTTGACTGTTCCAGTTTTGTCTGTTGGTCGTATAGAGTTTCCGGAGTAAAGCCAGACTTATATAGAACAACAGCACAAGAAATCTTTAATAAATGTACTCCATTGGAAAGAAATGAGGCAAAGGCAGGAGACATTATATTCTTCACTGGAACATATAATGCAGGTCGCCCAGTAAGTCATGTTGGTATTTATGCGGGAAATGGAATGATGTTACACGCAGGTGATCCTATTCAGTATACAAGCATAGATACGAATTATTGGCAAAATCATTTTTATGCCTTTGGTAGATTGAATTAGGAGGGACTATGGATAGAAGACTTATTAAAAAATATGGAGAAAGAGATAAACTACTAAGTCAAATTAACTCACTGCAAGAAAAATTAAATAAAGTGAACAGAGATGTGATTGAGCTTGAAAAAGTAGAGCTTTATAAGAATTTTGAAGTTATGGACATTAGTTTAGAAGAATATAAGAAAATTGTGGAAGGAAAAGTATCTATTTATCAAGGAAGAGAAAATATAGTAACAAAACAGGAGGATAAAAATGAAGAGATTTAAGGGCAAATTAGCCATAGTAATGACAATGATAATTGGAATGGGAAGTTTTAGTCCATTAATTTCACAGCAAGTATTTGCAGCAGAAAATGTGGACATAAATAAAACGATAAAAATAGAAAATGAAATTGATGTGATTATAAGTGAAAAATCAAAAAATGAAGATAAAATACTAGAATTAATGGAAAGGATAAATAGTTCAGAAGACAGTGAAGAACAACTTATTAAAGATAGAGAAGAGCTTCAAAATCAGTTAAAGAAAAAAGGTTCTGAAATAGAAGATTTTAAAAATCAATTATCAATACTAAAAGAGTCAGAAGAAGAAAAAGATATTCAGATAGGGAACTTAATTAATTTAGCTTCTAGTTTACAGAAGGAAAAAGAAAAAATAATTGAGAAATTAGAAACAGTTAAGATTGAGCTTGAAGAGGAGAAGCTCAAAGAAGAACATAATTTAGAACGAATTGATGAATTAGAAAATAAAATTCGTGAACTGGAAGATGAACTTAATAAAAAAGATAAGACTATTGCAGAAAAAGAAGAGGAGATTAAGTTACTAAAATCTGAAGTAATAGAAAAGAAAAAAGAATTAGAAAAGCTTCAACAAAAGTTAAATGAATTAGAAGAATCAAAGAGAGAATATGAAGATAAAATTACTGAGTTAAATGAAGAATTAAAAGACATAAAGGATACTTCTAAAAAGTCAGAAGGTGAATTGAAAAAAGAAATAGAGGAATTAAAGAAAAAAGTCTCAGAACAAGTTAAAACCATTGAGAAATTAAAAGAGGATTTAAAAAAAGAAAAGGATAGTTTAAAGGAACATATTGAAGATAAAAAAGATGAAGACAAAATCAAAGAGTATAAGGACTTTGTTGTATTTCAAATTGGCAAAGATTACTACAATATAATATCTAATGGAAAGAAAACAACTGTATATATGGATGCAAAAGCATTTATTGAAAAGGATAGAACAATATTACCTATTAGATACATGGCTTATGCACTTGGATTTAATGTGGAGTACAATGACGAGAAAAGAGAGGCAATCTTCTCCAACAGAGATAATCCGGCATTACCTAAGAAGACATTAAAATTAAATATTGATTCTGGAGTTATGCAAGACACAGATGGAAATATATACAATTCTGATACTAAGCCGTTGAATATAGACGGAAGAATCCATGTTTCAATCACAAATATAGCTAAAGCATTTGGAGCAACTCATGGAAATATTGATGACGGTGTAGACAACACTATTGAGTGGGATAGTAAGAATAAGGCTGTATACGTATTTAAGTCTGTAAAGTAGGAGGAAAATAATGAAAAATAAAATGCTAAGAGTAGGGTTAACTGCCCTACTTCTTTCAGTAATGATAATAAATTCTTCAATTTCCTTTGCAGGTGGAACAGAAGAGACGATAAAGGAGCAAGAAAATACTATTTATGATTCTACAGAAGATATTGGAGATAAAAATTTTGACCCTAATATTTATATAGAAAAAGAAGAAGGAGATGTTTATTCTCCGTCGATTAAGAATTCTATTCCATATCAAGAAGTACCTAAAGTATCTAATTCAACCAATACTGGAATTGTAGAAGGAGGAAATGAAAAAGCTATTAATCCACTAGCTACAAAAGAAAATAAGGCTAGGGGAACAGTTATAGAAAATGTTAATAAAAGTGGTGAAAGCATTACTCCAAAGAAATCTGTAGATACAACAGAATCTGAAATAAATGCTAAAAAAGATCCTAATGGAGAAGTGAATAATCAAAATACTATTAAAAATCAACAAGAAGACAAAATTGACTTTAGACAATTTCTTTCTTTCCAAACAAAGTCAGGAAAGACATTTCATCTAATAGTGGATCATGAAAAAAATTCTGAAAATGTACAATTATTAACAGAAGTTGGAGAACAGGATTTATTAAACTTGATTGAAGGAGAAAAGAAACCAGAGAAAAAGGAGCAGCCTGAGACTAAAAGTATAGAAGAGCTTCAAAGGTAAAAAGAAGAAAAAGAAAGGTTAGAACAAGAGAAATTAAAAGAACCTGAAAAGGAGAATAAAGGGAAAAGTCCATTATTATTGTTAATAGTTTTAGCGATTGTAGGTGGAGCAGGATATTACTTTAAGATATATAAAGCAAAACAAGAAAATTTATATGATGAAGAAGATGATTATGAAGATGAGGACTATGATGATTATGGAGATGAAGAGGAGGAAGAATAATTATCGTGGTAAAATAATTTACTTTTGTGCTTAAATAACATATAATATAAGCACGAAAGTAAGGTGATAGATATGAATCAAGTTGAAAAGTTATTACAATTGATGAATGAGCGAGATGGAACGATAACAACAAAAGAAGCTGTTAACTTAGGAATTCGAAAGAATGCATTTCAAGAGTTAGAGGAAAAAGGAGAAGTAGTTCGCATTGCAGAAGGACTATATGCACTACCTGGAGAAGATATAGATGAGTACATTTATTTTTCTCACAGAGTACCCAAAGGAATTTTTTCTCATGATACAGCAGCTTTTTTATGGGGTCTTCAAAATAGATCGCCGTTAATCTATCATATGACGATACAAAGTGGCAGCAATGTAAGTAGGATTAAAGAAAGAGGCACAAAGATTATTTTTCACTACATAAAGGAACCTTTACTAGAGCTTGGAAAGACTAAAGTAAAAAATCCTTTTGGAAGAGAGATAATAATATATGATAGAGAAAGGACTATTCTAGACATAATTCGAGACAAGAATTCAATAGACCCACAAATATTTACAGAGACATTAAAGTCGTATTTTGAATATGAAGAAAAAAATATGAGAAAATTATATAAGTACGCAAAGGAAATGAATCTTTTAGAAAACCTATCAACTTATACGGAGGTACTTCTATGAAAAATGCAGAACAATTAAAAGGAGCA
>JAAYFG010000018.1 GCA_012728335.1 Tissierellia bacterium
CATCTAAATCTACTCCAGATGGAGCTTTTTTAAAGCAAGATTCATCTACTGTTAAAGTATAACTTGTAGTATAATAGTCTGGCATTTGTGTATAACCTTCGATTCTTAAATCTTCAGTTAATAAATCTTTACCCTCCTCTCCTCCATTTCCATATATATCATCACGTGATATATTAACTTCTTTTGGAGTCAGCTTATCTGTTACAATATGTCCTGATCCTATATTTCCTACTGGTTCATCTCCCATATATACAGCATTTATATCAAAGCGAATATTCTCGTTAACATAGTCTTCTAATTTATACTTTGAGCCTTCTAGTGGTATATATTCAGCATTTACAGCAAGATGTAATTTAAGGTCATCTGCTGCATAAGTCTCTGCTCCAAAAGTTGACCTTTTTGTTCTTGTTTTAGACTTACTTCTTATAGATTCTTGCATATATTCAGTAATGTCTACTTTGGTCTTAGAATCCTTAGAGATTTTTATTTTCTTTACTTCAGTTTTTCCACCTGAATACATCTCATCTATATCTTCTAATGTAGTTGCTGATTCTTCTACATCTTCTAATGTAGTTAATGACACCTCTACATCTTCTAATGTGGTTGCTGATTCCTCTACGTCTTCTATTGTAGTTACAGGTTCATTCTCATTTATAGCTTCGTCTGCAAATGCTTTTACAGGTGCTATTATATTAGATATTAACATTGCAATAACAAGTAATAAACTCAGTATTCTTTGTGATTTAATTTTCATCTAGTACTTCCTTTCGTCTTCGTTGCTATCTTAGTTTTTCTTCATTGTCTTTTAATACATAGTTTAATCTTTCTAATTACTCTCTCTATTTCCTCCTTATATTTATTTATTAAATACTATTATTAATAGTTTTAATTTCATAATATATATTTAATTAAAAAATATACCTAAGGATACTAAGGATAAAGTTTTTATACCTTATCCTCAGTATTTAAAATATTTATTTAATTGTTTCACAACTGCTCCTGCCATTTTTCCTTTGGCTTCTGCCATAATTTTTATAACGGTTCCTGCTTTTATTTCATTTTTAAAGTAAATAATTTGAGTTTTTTCAATTCCTATTCTACCAGAAACATTATATCTCCATGTTTAAACGTCACCTTGAACATCTAGGGCATAACCGCCTAGCTTTCCTGATGCTGTTTGAGTAAATCGAATAATAGATAAGCTCTCTACTACTGGAGCATTTTTAGATTAATCAAAATTATATTTTTGATTAAACCCTTTTATATCTGTATCAAAACCAGTAATCACTTTGTATCTATCATATAAATCTTTAGCTATTAGATAGTTAGTCTTATCTTTACTGGATTCTGACAGCCTAGCACTTCTCTTTGCTCTATCCGTTGATGTTTCCTCTTGAATTACTAACTCTTCTTTATCTTTAAAAAGTATAGAGTTTGTTTCTTCTTCTAACGACAAAATCATCTCTGTTTCTTTAGCTAAAACCGGCGACCCTATTCCCAATAGAATTGTTCCAGCTAAAGCTAGGCTTATTAATTTTTTTCATAACGTCTCCTTCCCTACAGTTGCTTTACAATGACTTGAGCATTTGCCCAAGTCATTGCTATTTTATCTATTCAGATATTTATTTCGTTACATTACCTGGATTGCTTGAAGAATTAGCTGTACTCCACTCTTGCTCCAATGCTACCCAATCTCTCACTGGAAGTAATTTAGTCCAATTCTCTCTGTATTCAGAGCTTGTCCTCTCATACTCATGTGAGTTTGTAGCTTCTTGGATATGTGCGTAATACCATTCATTGCTATCTGCATTGTCTGGCCATCTCTTCATATCATCTAATAATCTTTCTTTATGTGGAGTTCTTTCTAATATTGAATTCACTAAAGTTGCTGCTTCAGCTCTAGTGATTTCACCTTGTGG
>JAAYFG010000019.1 GCA_012728335.1 Tissierellia bacterium
AGTAAGTCATTAGGAAATTTCTTTACTCTAAGAGATGTTAAAGCCGAATATAATCTTGAAATACTTAGATTCTTTTTACTTTCAGCTCATTATAGATCGCCAGTTAACTTTTCTAGGGAAGTTATGGATCAAATGAAGAGTGGGTTAGAGAGAATATATACTAGTAAATACGCATTAGAAGATTTATTAGAGACGACTGAGGACAGAGAATTAGATTCTGCTGATGAAGAAGTGATAAAATCTTTGGATGAAAGAAAACTTGGATTTGAAAAAGCAATGGATGATGATATGAATACAGCTGATGCTATTAGTGAAATATTCAATATTGTTAAAATTGCGAACTCGAACATAGATGAAAACTCTAATAAAAAAGTTGTAGAGTATGCATTGAATATGCTTAATTCACTAAATACGGTTTTGGGAATAGGTGGAAAATCAAGAGAAACTATTACGGATGAAGATATAATAGCTCTTATTGAAGAACGAAATAATGCTAGAAAAAACAAGGATTTTGCTAGAGCAGATGAAATCAGAGATGAGTTGACTGCAAAGGGAATAGTTCTTGAAGATACTAGAGAAGGAGTAAAATTTAGACGTGTCTAATATTTTCAGAGATAGAAATATAAGTTTGACAGAAGAAGAAATTAGAATGATGAATCCTATCAGCCTGGCATTTGTAGGGGATGCAGTGTATGAATTACTAATTCGCACTGAATTGACTGATGGATCAAAAAACTCTAACAAACTTCATAAATTAACAAGTAGAATTGTAAAAGCGAGTAGTCAGTCAGAAGCCTTGGATAAAGTCGAAGGCTTTTTGACTGAAGATGAGAAAATGATAGTGAGAAGAGGTAGAAATGCTAAATCTCATACTATCCCAAAGAATGCAAAGTTAAGAGATTATAAAAACTCAACTGCTTTGGAGGCTTTATTTGGCTATTTGTATTTAATGAACGAGGAAGCGAGAATTATAGAATTGTTAGAAATTATCAGGAGGGATAATAGTGAAAGTAAAACTGATTAATTACACGAGAGACGGAGAAAGACTTATTGCTCAAGCAGGTAAATTATGTTATTCACCAGTCGGTGTAGATGAAATAATGGAAGACCTAGATGATGCTTCTATTGAAAAGTTTGTAAAGATGTTAATGAAACTAGGACATTATAGTCCACTTGAACATGTTAGTTTTACATTTGCTGCTGAAGGAGTATCTAGAACTCTGACTCATCAATTAGTTAGACATAGATTGGCTAGCTATTCACAACAATCTCAAAGATATGTAAAACTTGATAAATTTGAATACATAATTCCACCGGCAATAGAAGAAAATAAAAAAGCCAAAAAGATTTTCTTAGAAGCTATGGAAGCTGATAATATAGCTTATAAACAGATTACTGAAGAACTTTTTGCTAAGTACTACAATCAACTACTTGAAAAAGGAGTTAGTGAAAAGAAAGCGAAAAGCGATGCAGAAAAAAATGCTATTGAAGATGCAAGATATGTATTTCCTAATGCTTGTGAAACTAAAATTGTGTTCACAATGAATGCTAGAACTCTACTTCATTTCTTTGAAGTGAGATCATGTAATAGGGCGCAGTGGGAAATTAGAAATATGGCAATTGAGATGATTAAATGCGTTAAGGATATTTATCCAAGCCTGTTTGTGAATGCAGGACCTGGTTGTACTCATGGAGAGTGTCCAGAGGGAAATATGACTTGTGGTAAAATAATAGAAGTAAGAGAATTTTTTAAAAACATATGAGGTGCATAAATGGAAGAACAATATATTATTGGTAGAAACCCTGTAATAGAATTATTAAAATCAGATACTGAAGTTGACAAGATATATTTATTAAAAGGCAATGTTGAAGGATCTATTAAAAAGATAATAGGTATGGCGAAAGACAAGGGTATAGTAGTTCAAGAAGTAGATAGACAAAAACTAGATACTATGGCTGATGGAGAAGTACATCAAGGAGTAGTTGCACTTGCGACTGGATACGAATATTACTCTGTTGAAGATATAATTCAATCTGCAAAGGACAAAAATGAATCTCCTTTCGTAGTAATACTTGACTCAATTGAAGATACACATAATTTAGGAGCAATTATTAGAACAGCTGAATGTGCTGGGGTTCATGGAGTAATAATACCTAAGAGAAGAGCTGCCATGGTAAATCAAACGGTATTTAAAACCTCTGCTGGAGCAGTTCAACATATGAAAATTGCCAAGGTCACAAATATATCTCAAACTATAGATAAGCTAAAAGAACTTGGACTTTGGATATATGGAGCTGATATGGAAGGTGAATCATTATACTATAAAAGCAATTTAACAGGATCCATCGGATTGATAGTTGGTGGAGAAAACAAGGGAATTGGACCTGCTTTGCTTAATAAATGTGATCAGATTATAAGTATTCCAATGTTTGGAGAAGTGAATTCATTAAATGCTTCAGCATCAGCTGCAATATTGATTTATGAGATAGTTAGACAAAGAGATGAATCAAATAAATAATTCTAGTAAGCCTAAGGAATACCTATATGTTGATGGATATAATATTATTAACCATTGGGACAGTCTAAGGGAATTATCTGAGACTAGCCTTGAAGAATCAAGAGAAAAACTGATGGAAATACTAGCAGAGTATCACCATTATTCCAATATTAATATTATACTCGTATTTGACTCGTACGCAGTTAGATCAGATAGACAGGTAGATAGGTTTAAAGGTATCGAAATAGTCTATACAAGGGAATTTGAAACCGCTGATCAATATATTGAACGCATGCTTGATGAATACGGTAGAAGAAGACGAATCAGAGTTGCGACTTCTGACAGAGTAGAACAGGATATCATACTTTCAAGAGGCGGAACTAGAATTTCTGCAAGAGAACTGGAAGTTGAAATATATAATGCTACTAAGACTATTAGGAGAATCGCAAAAAGAGATAATAATATAAATGATGTAGAAATAGGAAGACTTGATAATCAAATTATTGAGATGTTAAGTGATTTAAAAGAAGAAATATAAAAACGTAGAGTTTTCACTCTACGTTTGTTTTTTATTATGGATTGGAAGATTTATAGAAGTTGGTAAAAATTAATTGTCTTTGCTATTTTCCTCTTCTTCTAAAACATCTGTATCAGTATTTTCAGATGTTTCAACTTCAGAAACCTTTTGTTCAACTTCGTCTTCTTCTATAACTACTTTAGGGACTTTAATAGTTTCTCCCATATTGATTTCTTCTTCTTTTTTAGCTTCTTCAGCTTCTTTTGCTTCAACTTCAACAAGTACCTCTTCATAAGTATTATCACGAGGTTGGTCTAAAGCTTCAGCGTATTCTTTTACAACAGCAAGATTTTGTCTAACCAAATGTTCGATTTCTTCTTCTACATTTGGATAGTTTTGAATAATAAGCTGTCTACGAATTATATTAAGTAAGTCAATTTTCTCTTCATCATATTTCATTAATGTCTTTTCTACATCAGAAGTAATGATTTTTGACATAGTAGGATTAAGTCCATCAGAAGAAACAGAGACTGAAAGTGTGCTGTTATTAACTATTTCGTTAAATAAAAATGATGAATCGCCTATATTATCTGCTCTATAATATGGGATATTAGATTTTTTAGCACGGTCTTCTAAACTATTGTTTAATAGCACGTCATTAGTTGCAATTATACAGTAATCATATCCAAAGAAAACAAAATCATCATTAAGCATTCTGCCTTTCAAGTGAATTTGTTCTGGATGTTCATCTCTTAATGCAATTAATTCTTCGTTGAACTCTAGTGATATAACATATATTTTAAATTCAGTTTTAATTAGAGTTCTTACCTTGTTAGTAGCTTTATTTCCGCCACCTAGTATCAAAATGCTTCTATCTTTAGTGTCTACACTAATTGGGAAATACCTCATTATTAACCACTCCTTCTCAAATCTCCATTTATTATACGTATAGATATGTAAAAATGCGTATTCACACATACTAATAGTATCACAAAAAGAGCTATGAGTAAATGAATAGTTACATTATTTGTCATATTTAAGATAAGGCTAATTGAATAAAATATTAACTAATTTCACGATATTGATACTAAATTGTAATACCGGAAATAATAGATTATGATATAATGATTACGCTAGATGAAATAAGAATTGGAGGGATATTTCAAATGAATAAAAAAGTAAAAAAAGCAGCTGTAGTAGCAATGTCTGCAGTAATACTTATGCAGTCAAGTGCTGTAATGGCTAAAAGCTTTCCAGACGTAACTAAATCTGGTCAGTATGGTTGGGCATATGAATATGTAGATGAAATGTCGAATAAAGGTGTTATAACAGGATATGAAGATGGAACTTTCAAACCAGGAAACAATGTTACTTATTTAGAAACATTAAAACTAATTTCCGGTGTTATTAACCCAAGCAAAACAGAAATTTCAGAAGCTTTAGAAACTTACAAAAGTGTATTAAGTGAAAACAGTGTTCCTGAATGGGCAAAAGAAGCAGTAGCAGTATGTCTAAAAAGAGGAGCAACAAATGAAAGCGAAGTGAAAATGGCAGCTAAGTCTGGCATGATTGAAGTTGGAACTAACAAGAGAATAGACAGAATGACTATAAGTGTTTATTTAGCTAGAGCTCTAGAATTAGAACCTAAGACAGTAACTTCATTGAAATATAAAGATGCATCAAGTATTAATAAAGATTTTGTTAATTTGATTGCAGCATTAATTGATACTGGAGTTTTACACGAAGATGGTAGAGACGGATATTTTGATCCTGATAAGCCAGTTCGTAGATCAGAAGTTGCAAAAATGATTAAAATTGCTTATGATTATGTAGCAAAAAATCCCTTAAGTGGATCAGCTATTGATACTAGCAATTTAAAAGCAGAAAAAGGTGATGTTGTTTCAATTACAGAAATCAACAATAAGAATCACTTAGTTTTTAAGGCAGATGGAGAAACAAAAGCTAAAGCTGTTATAGTTACTTCATCTACTAAAATAACAGACAAGAAAAACAATACATTAAAAGTTACAGATATCGTTGAAGGGCAAACTATTACAGTAAAAGTAAATCCTAATAACAACGAAGCAGCAGAAGTAGTAATTGAAGAGGATACAAAAGCTATTGAAGGTACTATTACAGGTATAAATACTAGTAAAGAAACTCTTGAAATCAAATACACTGTAAATGGAATTAGTCAAACTAAAGTTTACGATGTAGATTCTAATGCAAAAATTACTATTGATGGCAAAACTGCAAGATTTAGAGATATCGAAAGAGATCATATAATTGAGTTTCACCCAAATGCTAAAATGACTCTAAGTGAAGTTAAAATTCTTACTAAAAGCAATAAAAAAGCTGACTACGAATTTGTAGATATGGGTAAAGAAGATGCATTATGGAATGGAAGATCATTAAGTGTTAAAGATAAAAGTGGTAGAAGTGTAAGTTTAGTTTTAGAAAGTGGAGCTTACGTTTATAATAGTAATGGAAAAAGAATTGATCCAGAAGATTTAAGAAAAGGCGATCAATTAAAACTTACTTTTGCTAGTAGAAATGATCAATTAGTTACAAGAATAGACATTGTTGATAATTATTATAGTGCAAACACAAATGTAGATTATGAACTAAGAAACTTTTCTCTAGGTTCAGTTAGCGTTAAACTTTGGGAAAAAGGCACTAATGACCTAATTGGTGATGGAGCATATTCTCTACTTAACACTGATGTTTACGTAGATGGTGAAAAAGTTAGAATAGATAGAGACACTTACAATCTAAAAAATGTTGCAGATACTGGAACTGCAAAAGCAGTGTTCTCTAAGTCGGGCTTAAGAGGAGACTTAGAAGAAATATACTTTACTTCTAAAGAAGGAAGTAAAGATTATAATAATGATGAAAGAGTAGTTGGACAAATTAAAGACATAGTTAAGTCTAGGTATGGATATGATGTAGAGGTTGAATATACTTATAATAGATACACTGTAACTAGAAGTTATTCATATGATAAATTACCATTGTTTTTAGAAAATCTTTCTAGGAATGACAAGTTATATGTTTATATAGATAAAAATGGTAATATAACTGGACTTAGCTCATATTAAATAAAAGTCTATTTGGATTATTCCAAATAGACTTTTTTATTGATTAAGCTAATTCAATTTTTTCTTCACTTTGCCATAAGCCATGAATATTACAATAGCTTAGTGCATAAAGAGTACCATTTCCTTCAGGTGTAAATTTGAATTTAAGAGCTGGTTCAGTAAATACTCCTAATTCACCATGAGCTGAAAGTTGAGTTGAAGCAACTTCTACTGGTGCTGCTCCTTTTTCAGGTTTAAAGAACACTTTTATCCATGCGATATGATGTTCAAATGTATTTGGATGAGGAATTTCATCACCGATACTTACTCTAACTTTAACAGGTTCACCTGCTTTAGCTTCTTTAACTTTAATTACTGGAACGTGTTTTTCGCCTTTCCAATCGCCACTTTTTATAGTTTCGTTTAACATTAAATTACCTCCTCATAATTGTATTCCTTTTTATAATACCCTAATATAATAAATTATAACCTTTATATCTAAATAATATTTGTGAAGTATGATATAATTATCTAAATACGAAATGGGGTGTAATATTTGCAAAAATATAATTTGATTGCAACTACTACTTTTGGATTAGAAGCTATAGTAAAAAGAGAACTAAATGCACTGGGATTTGATGATACGCAAGTAAGTGACGGAAGAGTAAGATTTACTGGTGACATGAATGATATAGCAAAAGCAAATGTATGGTTGAGAACTGCCGATAGGGTTTTAATTGAAATTGGTTCATTTAAAGCTACTAGTTTTGAAGAGTTATTTGATAAAACTTATGAGTATGATTGGGGCAATATTATACCTGAAAAAGCTAATTTTATAGTTGATGGAAGAAGTAAGAAATCTAAACTTTTTTCAATTTCCGACTCTCAGAGAATCGTAGAAAAAGCGATAATAGAAAAGATGAAGACGAAGTATAAGATAGATTGGTTTGAAAAATCAGGTAATTTATACAAATTGGAAGTTGCTTTATTGAATGATATAGCAACAATTACTCTTGACACAACTGGATCGAGTCTTCATAAAAGAGGATATAGAGAACAACAAGGTAGTGCTTCTATTAAGGAAACACTAGCATCTGCAATGGTACAATTAAGTTATTGGAATAAAGACAGGGTACTTTTCGACCCGTTTTGTGGCTCTGGTACAATACTAATTGAAGCAGCAATGTTAGGGAAAAATATTGCTCCAGGACTTGATAGAGACTTTAGTTTTACAGGGTGGGAAGGATTCGACCCTAAAATATTGAAAAATATTAAAACTGAAGCTTTCGATTTAATGAAAAATGATGTAAACTTAGAACTAATAGGTTCTGATATTGATAAAAACATGATAGAAATAGCCAAAGAGAATACCTATAATATTGGATTGGAAGATGATATTAAGTTTGTACATAGTGACTTCAAAAATGTTTAATTGGAAGACAATTACGGAGTTCTAATAACTAATCCACCTTATGGGATAAGAATTGCATCTGATCAAGAAGTAGATATATTATCAAGAAATTTAGGTGCAAAAATGAAAGAACTCCCAACTTGGTCTAGCTATGTTATTTCCTCAGATGAAGAATTTGAGAGGAAATATGGAAGAAAAGCAGATAGAAAAAGAAAATTGTATAACGGAAGGATCAAGGTCGATTATTATCAATTTTATGGACCTAGACCTGATAAGGAGGAATAATAATGGCTATTTACACAAAAACAGGTGATAAAGGGAAGACATCTCTATATGATGGCACAAGAGTTTCAAAAGGTGATATAAGAGTTGAAAGTTATGGCACCATAGACGAATTAGGTGCTATGTTAGGTCTTGCTAAAAATTATGTAAAAGAAGATAAGATGTATCAAGAAATTATGGAAATACAAAACAAGCTTTTTATAGTAGCAGCAAATCTTGCGACTAGAGATGAATCTAGAATTAAAACTAGGATCACTGAAGAGGATATTAAAGGTTTAGAAGAATTAGTAGACTATTATTCAGCAAAAACTTCTGATATGGATGGTTTTATTATAAACGGGTCAGATATTGCGTCAGGACACCTTCATGTAGCACGTACTGTGTGTAGAAGAGCTGAGAGAAGAATTATAAACTTAGCAAGTGAAGAAGAAGTTGATGAAATATTAATAAAATATGTTAATAGACTGGCAGATACTATTTATTCGATGGCAAAATACTGTGAAATCAATGAAACAAGAGTAAATTTTGAAGGAAGCTTATTTTAATTAATATATGATAAGGGTGATAACATGAACTATTTATTCGGTGTGGAAAATGAATTAAAAAACATAGACATACTAAATTACGATATATTAGATAGTATTGCCGACTGGGTTAGAGTTGTAGATACAACTAATACAGTTATTTATGCTAATCGAGCTATGAAAAGAGAATATGATAAAGATATAGTTGGCAAAAAATGTTATTCTACCAAATGTGGGGATCACAATTCAAAGAACTGTATTACCAGTAGAAGTATTGAAACCGGGCAAATTATACAGAAGGAGATAGTAATACGTGATAAGAATTACTCTGCAAAAGCATCTCCAATTGTAAATGATAGCGGAGAGATTATTGCAGCAGTAGAAGTTTTTCGTGATGTGACTAGAGAAAAAAAGCTAGAAAAGGAACTATTAGAGAAAAACAAGATTATAAACAATGATTTGGCGTTGGCAAAAAGAATTCAAAACGCTATATTACCAAGTAATGATGATTTAGAAGGTGTTAGTTTTGATTATATCTATAAAGCTTCTAATACTTTAAGTGGTGATATATTTGATATCTACGATATAGGCAAGAACTGTGTAGGTGTTTATATTTGCGATGTTGCGGGGCATGGTGTTGCAGCGGCTATAATTACGATGTTCATTAGACAGACTATGAGGACGATATCTCATTATGGTGTTTCACCTTCAAATACTCTATCTTTTCTGCACCAGAAATTTTGTAAATTAGATTTAGAAGCTGAGTATTACTTTACGATGTTTTATGGTATATATGATAAAGACAATAAGAGGTTTAAATATTCAAATGCTGGGCATAATTGTATTCCTTTTCTATATGATGATGATAATAATATCATCATGTTAGAGAGCAATGGGTACCCAATTGTAAATATACTAAAAAACATCAAATACGAAAATAAAGAAGTTGAAGTTAAAGCAGGAGATAAGATTCTTTTGTATACAGATGGGATTACAGAAGCAAAGAATAAATATGGTAAAGAATTTGGAGAAGATAGAGTTAAGAAACTACTTCTAGAAAATCGTGATGATCTCTTGGATCAGATTGTGAAAAAACTGAATTCTTTTATTTATGATGAGCAGATGGATGATTTTGCAGCTGTATTGATAGATATTGAGTAGAGGTGATGATATGAGTTTAAGATTGAACTATGAAAATGGACTTTTTGAACACGAAGAGTTGAATAAAATAGAACATTTAGTAAATGCATCAAAAGATGTACTTGAAAATAAAACAGGATATGGTAAAGAGTATTTAGGATGGCTTGACTTACCTAAAAGCTATGATAGAGAAGAGTTTGCTAGAGTGGTTAAGGTTGCAGAAAAAATCAAAGACAATTCTGATGTATTGGTAGTAATCGGTATAGGTGGCTCTTATTTAGGCGCGAAAGCAGCTATAAGCGCTCTTACCAATAACTTCTATAATGAATTAAATGATGATGAGAGAAAGACTCCTAAAATTTATTTCACAGGCAATAATATATCGAGCACTTATATCAATGATTTGATTAATCTGGTGAAAGATAAAGACTTCACTGTAAATATAATTTCTAAATCAGGTACTACAACTGAGTCTGCAATCGCATTTAGATTGTTTAAGAATTTGCTGGAAGAGAAATATGGAAAAGATGGAGCAAGGGAGAGAATTATTGCTACTACTGATAGTTCTAAGGGTTCTCTAAAACAATTATCGGAAAGTGAAGGATATGAAACATTTATTATTCCAGATGATGTAGGGGGAAGGTTTTCTGTTTTAACTCCAGTAGGACTACTTCCAATAGCTGTGGCTGGTATTGACATTGAGGAAATGATGAAAGGTGCATTAGATGGGATGGAAGAGTATTCAGATAATGACTTAAATAGTAATCCTTGTAGCCAATATGCAGCTATCAGAAATATTTTGTACAATTCAGGCAAAGACATAGAAGTACTTGTGAATTATACTCCTGAACTAAATTATGTATCAGAGTGGTGGAAGCAACTATATGGTGAATCTGAAGGTAAGAATGGAAAGGGCATTTTCCCAGCTAGTGTGAACTTCACGACAGATCTTCATTCAATGGGACAGATGATTCAAGATGGTAGACGAAATCTATTTGAAACTAATATCATAGTAAAAGATGACTCAGTAAAGCTAAAGCTTGAATATGATGATGAAGATTTAGATGGACTGAATTATTTAGTTGATAAGACTTTAGACGAAGTGAATAAAAAAGCTTTTGAGGGGACGGTTATGGCTCATGTAGAGGGAAATGTGCCTAATCTAATTATTGAAATAGATAAATTAGATGCATACCATATAGGAAAGCTATTTTACTTCTTTGAGAAAGCATGCGGAATTTCCGGATATATGCTTGGAGTAAATCCATTTGATCAACCAGGAGTTGAAAAGTATAAGTCCAATATGTTTAAGCTACTTGGAAAGCCAGAAAAAAATAAATTATAGAGCATTTAGTGAGTGTTTTCTCATTAAATGCTTTTTTAATGCAAATAATAAAAAAGGCAAACTATGATAGTTTCACAGTTTACCTTTAAATATATTGACTAATTCATATTAAGCTTTTTACTTCTTCTTCATGCTGCAATAGATTATCACCAATTTTATAAACATCTCCTGCACCCATAGTTATGATACAGTCATTTGGTTTGACATTATCTATAAGATATTGTTCCACTTCTTCAAATGTTTCTAGATAAATTGCATCTTTTCCATTTCTTCTAATTGCTTCAACTAAAGCCTTAGAGTGAATATCACCATAATCTTTTTCTCTAGCTGCAAAGATATCGGTGATGATAACTTTGTCTGCATCTTCAAAAGACTCAGAAAAACTATTTAACAACAGTTTAGTTCTAGTGAAAGTATGTGGTTGGAAAATGCAATATATATCTGAAGCAAATCTATTTCTTACGGCATTTAAAGTCGTCTTTATCTCGGTAGGATGATGTGCATAGTCGTCTATGACAGTTGCTCCATTTACGCTTCCTTTGAATTCAAGTCTCCTATGAACTCCGTAGTAAGAAGATATACCTTTTACGATAGTGTCAACATCTATCCCATATATATAACAAGCGATAAAAGCAGCCATTGAGTTATATATATTGTGTTGTCCCATAACATTTAAATCAATGTGAGCCAATATTTTATGCTTGTGATAAAGGTCATAAGAAGGGTAACCCTCTTCAGAAAACTTGATGTTTTTAGCAGAGTAATCAGCAATTCTATTAATAGCAAATGTGCTGATATTTGCTTTTGTTTCACCAATTAGCTTTCTAGTATTTTCATCATCTGCATTAAGTATTAAATGACTGAATTCATCAAGATTTTGTGCATATCCTATAAATGTATTGATGATATGGTCTATATTATCGAAGAAATCTAAATGGTCTTCATCGATATTTAGGACTATAGCAATAGTTGGATAGTATTTCAAAATATTCGATTTATACTCACATGCTTCTGTAACTATTAAATCCCTATCACCAAGCTTTAAGTTCCCATGTATTGAATCTAATTGTCCACCCAATAGAATAGTTGGATTAGATGGGTCATGCTCGATTATTTCTGTAATGATGCTAGTAGTACTAGTTTTGCCATGGGTACCTGAAACTCCAATGGAGAAATCATAGTTTTTCATTAATGCTCCTAGGAAAGAAGCTCTATCTATTATATCTATTTTACTATCTATAGCATATCTCAACTCAACATTATCAAGTGAAATCGCATCTGTATAAATTACTAAATCAACATTGTGTAAATTATTTGAATCATGGTTATACCATATTCTTGCACCTGAGTCCGTTAGTGATTCAGTACGAGAATTTGGTTTCATATCAGAACCAGATATATCATAACCAGCATCTAATAGGATGCCAGCGAGACCACTCATACTAATTCCGCCAATACCAATAAAGTGAATGTGTTTATAATAGTGATCATCCAAATTAAAATTAAACATAAAACCTCCTACACATTCAATGTGCAATAAACTTTTAAAACTCTATAAAACATTATAACACAAAGTGGTAAATAAGGAAGAATTAATTATATTGTCAATATAAACGATTTATTAAACTTATTTGAATATAAAAGATTGAACATAATGAAATAAGTGTATATATATAGTATAAAGTGAATAGGAGGTGTATTTGTATGCTTATTACAGATGTACGAATAAGGAAGATTGAAGAAGAGGGTAAAATGAAAGCAATAGTATCAGTTACATTTGACGATTCTTTCGTTGTACATGACATCAAAATAATTGACGGTCTAAATGGACTGTTTTTAGCGATGCCAAGTAGGAAGACTCCAAATGGCGAATACAGGGATATTGCACATCCTATTAATGCGGAGATGAGAAGGAGCTTAGAAGAAGATATTCTTGCAAAATATCAAGAAGTGTTGGAAGAACAAGAACAAGAACAAACTGAGAAGGAAGAAGACATATAATACATATACACAATTGAGGGCTAAATTTTTTGGAACTTGCGAAAAGAATATTTTTTCTACGCAAGTTCTTTATCATGTTAAACTGCCAACGATGGAACTCGTTTCATGAAATGTAAAATCTCTTGACAGTTGTTGTGATATAGATATAATGAGAATGAGAGGTTAGGAGATACATGTTGGAGCGGGCAAACATTTTACTTGTTCAAATGCTCTAATATTATCGTAATTTTTATAGGGTGTACTTAAATTATAAGGAGTGAAATTAATGAAAGTATTAATGGCAGAGGTAAATTTTAGTGAAGGTACTAATTTAGACATAGTAAAGCAAGTTAGAGACGCTTTAATGTCTGTTGAAGGCGTTACAATGGTTGATGAAAACTCAGATAAAGATCATAATAGATCAGTTTTCACATATATAGGAACTCCGGAAGCGGTTTTAGAAGGAACTAAAAAACTTTCAGAAAAAGCTATTGAATTAATTGACATGACAAAACATACTGGTAGCCATCCAAGAATGGGCGCAATAGATGTTGTACCATTTATTCCAGTAAGAGACGTTACTTCTGAAGAAGCAGTTGAAATTGCTAAAGAATATGCAACTTTCCTAGGCGGACTAGGAGTACCAGTTTATTATTACGAAGATGCAAGTGAAAACCCTGATAGAAAAACACTACCTAAAATCAGAAAAGGTCAATACGAAGCATTAGAAGAAAAAATGCAAGATGAATTCTGGAGACCAGATGCTGGACCATTTGAATTCAATCCAAAGAGTGGTGCTACTGTAACAGGAGCAAGATTCCCACTAATTGCATTTAATGTTAACTTGAATACTACTGATATTGAAGTTGGTAAAGCTATAGTTAAAACAGTTAGAGCTGCAGCAGGCGGTTTTACAAATGTTAGAGCAATAGCACTAGATATTCCAGAAAAAAACCAAGTACAAGTATCAATGAACCTAACAAACTATGAAAAAACTCCTATCCATAGAGTTTTAGAAACTATTAAATTTGAATTGACTAGATTCAATGTAACTATTGCTGATACTGAATTAGTTGGACCACTTCCAGTATATGCTCTAAAAGATCTGTTACAATTCTACATTAAAGTTAATGATGATTTCTCTGTAGATCAAATTTTCGGATAATTGAACACAAGATAGAAATATTTATAATACTAAGGGGGAACCAAATGAAAACTGATGTGCAAATAGCTCAAGAAGCAAAAATGCTTCCAATTGAAGAAGTAGCAGAAAAAGTTGGTATTAACAAAGACGATTTAATATTATACGGTAAGTATAAAGCAAAAGTTGACTTAAATGTTTTAAACAAATTACAAGACAAAAAAGATGGTAAATTAGTATTAGTTACTGCTATAAACCCAACTCCAGCTGGAGAAGGTAAAACTACAACTAATATTGGACTATCAATGGGACTTAATAAAATTGGTAAAACTGCTATTACAGCATTGAGAGAACCATCATTAGGACCAAGCTTTGGTGTTAAGGGTGGAGCAGCTGGTGGTGGATATTCTCAAGTTGTTCCAATGGAAGATATCAACTTACACTTTACAGGAGACTTCCACGCTATTACTACAGCTAACAACTTGATTGCTGCACTGTTAGATAACCATTTACAACAAGGCAATGTTCTTGGAATAGACCAAAGAAGAGTTGTATGGAAAAGAGTTATCGACATGAATGATAGAGCACTTAGAAATGTAGTTATTGGACTTGGTGGAAAACCAAACGGAGTTCCAAGACAAGACGGTTTTGACATTACTGTTGCATCAGAGATAATGGCTATTTTCTGTTTAGCTAGTGATTTAGAAGACTTGAAACATAGAGTTGGAGAAATAGTTGTTGCATATAATTTTGCAGGCGAACCAGTATTTGCAAAAGATCTTAAAGCAGAAGGTGCAGTTGCTCTTCTTATGAAAGATGCAATCAACCCTAACTTAGTTCAAACGCTTGAAAATACACCAGCATTAATTCATGGTGGACCATTTGCTAATATTGCTCATGGTTGTAACTCACTTACAGCAACTAAACTTGCATTAAAATTAGCTGAGTACACAATTACAGAATCTGGATTCGGTGCTGATTTAGGAGCGGAAAAATTCTGTGATATCAAAGCTAGATTTGGAAATTTAAAACCAGACGTAGCAGTTATAGTTGCTACAGTTAGAGCTTTAAAACACCACGGTGGAGCTACTAAAGAAGAATTAGGCGTTGAAAATATTGACCAATTAACTAAAGGTTATGTAAACTTAGAAAAACATAT
>JAAYFG010000020.1 GCA_012728335.1 Tissierellia bacterium
ATATAGTGAGAGTATTTTTATTTTAAAAGTCTGACATAAGTGTAACTATAAATAAGGGCTGTAATATGGTAAGATATAGAGTAGAAGGTGAATAGTGATGGCGATATTTCTAGATTTTGTTCCAGGTACACAATATAATATTTATCAAGATAGAAGTAAATTCTCGTATGGTACAGATGCTCTATTATTGTCTGCTTTTGCAAAAGGCGAAGGCAAAGTAATAGATTTAGGTACAGGTACGGGAATTATTCCGATTAGGATGATAAATTCACCTAAGGTCAAAGAGATTGTAGGAGTAGAAATACAATCTGAAATTGCAGATATGGCAATAAAGAGCATAAAGGCAAATAATCTAGATGACAGAATTGATATCGTCAACGAGGACATCGAAAAGTTAGTGGAGATTTATGGAAAACATACTTTTGATACTGTGATTACAAATCCACCATATTATGAGCAAGGGAATATGCAGAATACTGATTCAAACCATAGATTATCTCGTCATGAAGGACATCTTGATTTGAATAGTTGGATTGAAATAGCATCAAAGTTGCTAAAGTATAAGGGGAAGTTCTATATGGTTCAAAAACCTTCCAGACTGGTGGATATATTCTACTCAATGAGAAACAACAAGATAGAACCAAAACGTATATTGTTTGTAAGACATTCCGAATCCAGTAGAAGGACTATGGTGTTGATAGAAGGTATAAAAGATGGCAAGCCTGAACTGATAATAGAAGAAGATTTAGTGCTATTTAATGGAGATACAAGAACTAAACAGTATGAGAATTACTATTTCTTGAAATAGGAGGAAGTATGACTGGAATATTATACATATGTCCAACTCCAATTGGAAATTTAGAAGATATGACTTTCAGAGCTATAAAAACACTTAAAGAAGTTGATATCATTGGAGCAGAAGACACTAGAACGAGTATGAAATTATTAAATCATTTTGATATAAAGACTAAGATGACTAGTTATCATAAATTTAATGAACACTCTAAGGGAAATTATTTAATAGAGGAATTGCTTTCGGGCAAAAACATTGCAATTATAAGTGATGCAGGAATGCCAGGTATTTCCGACCCAGGTAGTGAGATAATATCCTTAGCAATTGAGAACGATATAAAAATAGAAGTGCTTCCAGGAGCTACTGCTTCAATCACTGCATTGGTTGCATCAGGCTTAAATACGGACAGATTTCTATTTTATGGATTTTTGGAAAGCAAGGGAAGTACGAGAAGAAAAGAACTGGAGTCTCTTAAGAAGAATAAGGAAACTATCATATTCTATGAATCACCTCATAGAATTTTTGATACTTTAGAGGATGTACTGTTAATCTTTGGAAATAGAAAAGTGGCAATCTGTAAAGAGTTGACAAAAATCCATGAGAATATAATCAGAGATACAGTAGAGAGTGGGATAGTAAGATTACGAGAGACTGTTAATAAAGGTGAGTATGTATTGATAGTTGAAGGAAATACTGAAGTAGAAACCGTAGAAGTAGATATAAAATCTGAATTGGAAAAGCTTATTGACGGTGGATATACTAAAAAAGACGCTATTAAAAAAGTAGTAAGTGAATTTAGTATTCCCAAAAATCGTGTTTATGAAGAGAGTTTAAAATTATAAGGTGAGGATAGATTATGTATGATTTAGATGATGATTTAAAGCAAAAAATCAAAGATATTAATTCTAGTCTTAGAAAAACTTATAGTCCATACAACGAAAAGTCTAGAGAATTTAAAAGAGACTTTATTAATCAATATATCGGTAATCTAATCGAGATTGATAAAATGAGTGATAATCATCTTTCGAAGTATAATAATATTATTGGAGTGGATGGCTCTACTAATCGTCTAGGAGGGGCATATCCTCATTATATTGAGCTATTTCAAGCCTTAGCAAAATCAACTAACAATAAGTATGACGATGTCGTAATAAACGATGTATACACACCAATTTTAGATGTAAATACAGTTGATAATGAAGAGATAATAGATAGAAAAAGACAATTATTAGCAGCGGTAGAACTTGATGCAGCTATAGCGGGCGCAAAAAACAATAAACCGGATATCATAATGATGGATGGAGGATTGGTTAGATATAAAATTGATGATAAAAGCCGATATACTGAATTGAGAGAAATATGCGAAGAAAGAAATATAATTCTCGTTGGAGTTATAAAAGATGTGAAAACAAGTATGATTTCAATTAGCTAAAATCAAGTTTTAGGAGAAGAAGTAAATCTATATGACAAAGAAATGTTAAATGGAGTACTTGACATAGGAGAATGTATTTTAATTAAAGATGAAGTCAACAAAAAATATTCAAATGACGATGAAGACGGTTTTTCTTCTGCTTTTATGAGACTTTCTAATTCTCCTAATATTGTGGGATTAGATATATTGGATACTCAAGCAAACTATTTAGAAGAGATGGTAGCTTTTGCTTATACTATGACACCGAAAAATTCCCGTGGAGTTCCACTGTGGATTGATATAGTAGATAGTGAAGTTAGGATTACAGACGAATTATTATCGTATTTGATACTAGATTATATAGATAGAGATTTATATGAAGTATTTTTCAATTCTGAACGAATGAATAGAACTATGTAAGGGTGATAAAATGAAAGTAGTAGGAATTACATCACAACAAGAGTTTTTTATAGGAAGTAACACTAAAAACTTTAGAATCAATGAATACTTAATCGTTGAGGATAAATTACAAGGCGATTTAGTAGGTGAAGTAGTAGAAGCTAATACATATAATAGATATATTCCATTGAATATTAATGGAGACTTTGTAGACTCTGACGTTTTACAGTCACTTAGGGCTATAGGATACAATATTGATGAAGAGACTATTTATATTGCTAAGATTAGATTGTTAAGTGAAGCTCTATATCCGATAGAAACGGGTTCTGATATTAGAGTACCTAAATTTGATGAAGTGAAAAAACTGCTTATGAGATCAAATTTGAAAGATGGGTTAGTAATTGGATCCATAAGAAATACTGAGGAACTTACAGCAGATATGGATGGTCAATATAAAGATTTGTTCAATATATTCTCAGATGATGGATATACGGAGCAAAGTGAAGTACCTTTTATTTATGATATAAGAGATATGCATCAATATCCACACATTGGAATCTTTGGCGGTTCCGGTTCGGGAAAGAGTTATGGGCTAAGAGTGTTATTAGAAGAGTTGATGAAGAAAAATATTCCGACTATCGTATTAGATCCACATTATGAAATGACCTTTGAACAAAATACGGAAAATTCAAAGAGTAAAATAGATTATTCCAACAGGTATACAACACTTCATCTAGGTACTGATATAGGTGTTAAATTTGAAGATATCAATGTATCAGATTTGAAAAATTTATTAAATGCAGCTAGTTCACTTACGGATTCTATGAATAATGCTGTAGATGTATTATTTAGAGGGAAATCCAGCTTATATAGTTTTTTTGATAAGTTAAATATGCTTACGGAGGCTCAAGAGATTGGAAGTGTAGATAAACTAAGGGAGAGAGTTGACTATGAAAGCAATCCTGAGCATAAAAAAGCGTGGGAAAAGAGACTTAAACTATACGAAACATATGATAAATTATGTCCATACAGTTCTGTAAAGGGAATTCTTTGGAGATTAAAGAGATTAGATAATGAAGGAATTTTTCAAAATGATGTAAAACCAGTAATTGATGGATTACAAAGTGGAAAATTAGTAGTAATTCAAGGGAACACGAGAATACTTCAAGTATTCAGCACCTATATATTAAACAATCTTTATCAAAAGAGGAGAGCCTATAAAGATGCGGCATTTAAAAAGATGCCGGCTGACTATTTTCCGCCTTTTATAATTATTACTGATGAAGCTCATAATTTCGCACCAAAAGGTTATGACTCACCATCGAAGTCTGTACTCAAAGAGATTTCACAAGAAGGTAGAAAATATGGTGTATTTTTAGTATTGGCGACACAAAGACCTACCTTATTAGACGAAACCATAACAGCACAATTGAACTCGAAGTTTATATTTAGAACGGTAAGGGCATCAGATATACAAACCATAAGAGAAGAAACTGACTTGACAGCTGAAGAATCAAAACGATTACCATATCTTCAAACAGGGGATGTTTTCGTATCTCAGTCTTCTTTAGGTAGGACTATATCAGTTAGAGTAAGGGCATCTGAAACTTTAAGTCCACACACTGAAAATCCTTTTGATGAGTTAAATAGCAGAACTAAACAAGATATAGAAGACTTTTTAGGCAAAATTGAAAAATATTTACCAATTCATGAAAATGATATACTACAAATGCAACAAGACTTCTCAAGTTTGGGTATAAATATAGATAGAAGTGTTATTGAGAACAAATTGGAAGAATTAGTTAAAAATAATATCTTGGAAAAGGAGAGTACTTTTCTCGGAAATAGATATATTTTAAAATGATAGGAGGCCGCAAAATGGAGTTGAGATACAAATACATAGAAGATGTAAGTTTTGATGCTTACTTATTCCATGAGGGGACTAGCTATAAGAGTTATGAACTACTAGGTGCACATAAATACGTTGACGATGAGATGGAAGGCGTAAGATTTATAGTGTGGGCACCGAGAGCAAGTGAAATATTTTTGATGGGCGAATTTAACGATTGGGATGAAACGAATATTCCAATGAAGAAAATTTATGAGACTGGTCTATGGAATGTTGTAGTAGAAGGCGTTAAGGTTTTTGACTCATATAAATACAAAGTCATATCAGATAAAGGAGAAGCTAGATACAAAGCAGATCCATATGCATTTCATGCTGAAGAAAGACCTAAGACTGCATCAAAATACTATGATTTATCTGGATTTGAATGGGAAGATGAAAAATGGATTAAAGCAAAAGAAAAAGTAGATCTATATAATTCACCTATTAATATATATGAAGCAAATATTCTATCTTGGAGAAAAAATCCAGATGGAACTCAATATTCTTATAGAAAATTTGCGGATGAAATAATACCTTATATTAAGAAAAAAGGATATACTCACATAGAACTTATGCCAATTATGGAACACCCATTTGATGGCTCCTGGGGATATCAAGTTACAGGATATTTTGCTCCTACAAGTAGATATGGTACACCACATGATTTCATGTATCTAGTAAATGAATGCCATAAAAATGGAATTGGAGTAATACTAGACTGGGTGCCAGTTCATTTTTGCAAAGATGACTTTGGACTACCTAGATTTGATGGTACATATCTATATGAATCATTTGATAAAGAGAAATCTGAAAATACTTCATGGGGAACATTAAACTTTGATTATTCTAAGCCTGAAGTTAGAAGTTTTTTATATAGTAATGCTTATTATTGGCACGAAAAATACCATATAGATGGATTAAGAGTTGATGCAGTTGCATTTATGATATACCACAACTATGGAAAACCTAATGCAGAAATATATGAAAACCATGATGCTATTGAATTTTTGAAAAAACTGAATAAAATAGTGTTTGAGGAATGGCCTAATACTATGATGATTGCAGAAGAATCTACTGCATGGCCTAATGTAACAGCTCCAATAGACCAAGGTGGACTTGGATTTAACTTTAAATGGAATATGGGCTGGATGAATGACATATTAGAGTATATGGAAGAAGAACCTATTAACAGAAAGTATAGCCATGATAAACTTAGATTTTCGTTCACTTATGCATACTCAGAGAACTATGTATTGGCACTTAGCCATGATGAAGTTGTTCATGGAAAGAAATCACTTCTTGATAAAATGCCTGGAAACTATGAAGAAAAGTTTGCAAACTTAAGGCTGTTATATGGATTTATGATGGCACATCCAGGGAAGAAACTAGTCTTTATGGGCGGTGAATTTGGACAATTTATTGAATGGAATGAATGGAAAGAACTAGATTGGCATCTATTGGATTATGATATGCATAGAGATTTGAGTAATTATGTAGGAGAACTTAATAAGTTTTATATAGATAATGCGGAATTTTATGATATAGATACGAATTATGATGGGTTTGAATGGATTGAGCATGACAATGGCAATGAGAGCATTTTGATTTTTGAAAGAATCAATAAAGCTGGAGATAAAATTATTTGTGTATTCAACTTCACTCCTGTAGAAAGATTGAATTATCCTGTTGGTGTTGATAGTGAGGGAATTTATAGAACACTACTTAGCAGCGATAGAAAGAGATATGGAGGCAATACTGAAAGAGTTAAAACATATAGAACAAAAGATGAAGCCTTTCACGGTAGAAATCATGGAATAAGAGTTGATATTCCACCACTTTCTGCTATGTTTATAAAACTGAGTAAATAAGGAGGTTATACTATGGAAGACAATAAAATGTTAGCAATGTTACTTGCAGGTGGACAGGGGAGTAGGTTGAAATCTCTAACTAAAAAAATAGCTAAACCAGCTGTACCTTTTGGTGGTAAGTACAGAATCATTGACTTTGCACTTAGTAATGCTACGAATTCAGGTATTAGGGATATTGCTATACTAACTCAATATGAGCCTTTTGAATTAAATACTCATATTGGAATCGGAGCTCCTTGGGATTTTGACCGAAATACAGGTGGACTAAGTATCCTTTCACCTTTCGCTTCTGAAGAAGGTGGACGCTGGTACACAGGAACAGCCAATGCAATTTACGAGAACATGGCTTATATAGATATGGTAAATCCTAAATATGTTTTAGTGCTATCAGGAGACCATATTTACAAAATGAATTATAATAATATGCTTAAATACCATGATTCTAAAAAAGCTGTATGTACTGTTGCGGTTATTGAAGTTCCTTTGGATGAAGCTTCCAGATTCGGTATAGTAAATACAGATGAAGATGATAAGATCGTAGAATTTGATGAGAAACCTGATAATCCTAAAAACAATCTAGCTTCAATGGGAATCTATATATTTAATTGGAAAGAACTTAGACAATACTTGATTGACGATGAAAAAGATCCTGATTCAGATCATGACTTTGGTAAAAACATACTGCCGAAAATGCTTAATAACGGAGATGATATGTATGTTTGGAGATTCTCTGGATATTGGAAAGACGTTGGAACAGTAAGAAGTTACTGGGAAGCAAATTTGGACTTATTAGATAATGAGAACACTCTAAATATATATGATAGCAATTGGAGAATTTATACTTCAAATAAGAACTTACCACCTCAATATATTGGTCCGTATGCGTCTTTGAATCTTTCGATGGTGAATGAAGGATGTAAAGTAGATGGAAAAGTTTCCAATTCAGTACTATTTTCCAATGTAACTATTGAAAAAGATGCAATAGTCAACAATTCAGTAGTACATCCAAATGTTGTGATTAAAAGCGGTGCAGAAGTTAACAACGCCATTATAATGGAAGATATGATAATTCTTGAAGGTGAAAAAATAGGTAAATCGGAAAATGATCAATTTGTGTATCTAGTGTCAGAAGACGGAATTCTATCAGAATAAGGAGGGATATTATGGAAAATTGCATAGGGCTTATCAAAAATACTTATTTAGAAAAAGGTTTTGGTGATTTATGTAAGAGCAGAGATGTATATATGCTTCCTTTCGGTGGAAGATATAGAATGGTAGATATAATTATTTCTAATATGGTAAATAATGGAATAAAAACTGTTGGTTTATACACCAGCCATAATATCAGATCTACTATGGACCATTTAGGTGATGGTAGACCTTGGGATTTAGACTCAAGATTTCAAGGATTATTTCTATTTACTCCCGTTCCAATGCACTCAGCAATAGCGCAAAAAGGAGATATAGTTGACTTTTATAGCACTCTAAATTTTCTAGAACAAAATAAGGCTGAAAATGTCTTTATAAATGCTTGTAATGTTCTTAATAAAGTGAATATTAGCGATGTATACAAAAAATTCCAAGAGTCAGAATCAGATATAATGATGATTTACAAGACTGTAGAAGATAAAAAAGGCGAACTGATAAATAGAGAAAAAATGCATATTAAGCCTAATGGAGACCTTATAAATATAGGTATAAATTTGGGAACAGAAACTAAATTTAATATGTATTTAGATATGATTTTCATGAAGAAAGATATACTGATCACTCTTGTGAAAGAAAGTATTGAAAAAGGTGACGCAACTCTTATAAATCAAGCGATCCTTTCAAATAGAGACAGATATAAGATATCTACTTATAATTATGATGGATACATGGAGAATATTGTAGATGTTCAGTCTTACTATGAGGCGAATCTTAGACTATTGGAATCAGAAACTTACAATAATCTATTTAATATAAATGGGAAAGTTAAAACGAAAACTAAAGATGAACCACCTACAATATACAATGAACATCCTAATGTAACTGAATCTTTAATAGCAAATGGTTGTATCGTTGAAGGCGAAGTAGAGAACTCAGTAGTCTTTAGAGGAGTTAAAATAGGAAAGAACGTAACTATAAAAAACTCGATAATAATGCAGAAATCAGTCATAGAAGATGATGCGATAGTCATCAATACTATACTTGATAAAGCAACTAAAGTTGAAGCGGACGCCCACGTTGTGGGAAGTTACTCTCAACCTTATGTATTGGGCAAAGGAAAAGTTGTAAGAAAGGATTAGACTATGAATATATTTTTTATAGCATCAGAATCCACACCATATATAAAGACAGGTGGCTTAGCCGATGTAATGGGGTCACTGCCTAAGTCAATAGGTAAACTAGGACACGATGTAAGTGTAGTACTTCCACTGTATTCCCAAATAGGTGAAGAATATAGAAAAGACTTTGATTTTATAGGATACTATTATGTGGACTTAGACTGGAGACGACAATACGTTGGAGTTTATACCACAAAACTTGATGGAGTACAGTTTTACTTTTTAGACAATGAGTACTATTTCAAACGATACTCAATATATGGACAAGAAGATGATGGAGAAAGATTTGCATATTTTAATAAAGCTACAGTACAACTATTGAAATATCTAAATATAAAGCCTGATATAGTTCATGCCAATGATTGGCATACTGGTTTAGTGCCACTTTATATAAAAGATTTTGCTAGAGGAGACAGTTTTTATAATGGTATAAAAACTGTGTTTACTATTCACAATATAAAGTATCAAGGCGTTTTCCCAGCTGATATGTTGAAACTGACAGGATTATCTGTAGAGTATTTTCACGAAGATGGGCTTAAATTTTATGACTGTATAAATATGATGAAAGCCGGAATAGTTTATAGTGACAGACTTACAACAGTTTCTAAAACATATGCACAAGAAATAATGTTTCCATATTTCGGTGAAGGACTAGATGGGATAATAAGGAAACATAGATATAAATTAAGCGGTATAATAAATGGAATTGACTATGAAAAATACAATTCTAAAACAGATGATAAAATAGCAAGTAACTATGATGTGAATACTGTTGAAATAAAGACTGAGAACAAACTGAAAATGCAAGAGATGTTTGGACTCCCTGTCAATAAAGACATTCCGGTATTTGCAATGGTAAGTAGACTGGTTGACCTAAAGGGAATAGATTTATTGACTTTTATCTTAGATGAGATTTTAGCTGAAGACATTCAATTAGTAGTCTTAGGAACTGGTGATAAGAAATACGAAGAGATTTTTAAAGATTATGAATACCGTTATCCTGACAAAATGGCTGCTAGAATATATTTTAATGAAGCTCATTCACATATTATCTATTCTGGAGCGGATATACTATTGATGCCTTCATTGGCTGAACCATGCGGTATTTCACAGTTGATTTCCATGAGATATGGGACAGTTCCATTGGTTAGGGAAACAGGTGGATTGAAAGACACAGTTATACCTTACAATAAGTATACTGGAGAGGGAACTGGATTTGGATTCAGTAATATAAACGCGCACGAACTGTTATTTGCAATAAGGAAAGCAATCGAAGTATATAATGACAAAGATAAGTTTAAAGAGCTAGTTCATCGTGACATGATGCAAGACAACAGTTGGACAGTTTCTTCAAATGAGTATATTTCGTTATATGAAAATATATATTGATAGAGAGATAGAGAATGAACGAAGATAAACTATTAGACTTAAAATTTGGAGCAATTTACAGTGTTGGAGAGACGACTTTTAGAGTTTACAGTCCTCCAACTACTGAAATGCATCTAAGAATATATAGAGAATACAATGATATAATTTATGATCAATATGAAATGGGAAAAAGTGAATTAGGGTATTTTGAATCTACTGTAAAAGGTGATTTAGATGGTTATTTTTACACATATTTAGTAGATGGAGTGTCAGAGGTCACTGATCCTTATTCAATCGCATCATCTGTAAATTCACTAAAAAGTGCCGTAGTTGATTTAGAAAAATCAAATCCAGATAATTGGATGAATCACAATAGGCCTATTCTCAGAAAAGAAGATGCCATCATTTATGAACTTCATATAAAAGACTATACTTTCAGTGAAAATTCAGGTGTTGAAAATAGAGGGAAGTATCTGGGACTGGCAGAAAGTGGTACAAAGTATTTAAACTTTTCTACTGGAATTGATCACTTAAAAGAAATGGGGATTACTCATGTCCATTTATTACCTGTCTACGATTTTTTGACGGTAAAAGAGGAAACGAGTAGTTTTTATGATGTAAACAATTATAATTGGGGATATGACCCCGAACTTTTCAATGTTCCTGAAGGCTCTTACTCCACAGTTCCTACAAATCCTTATTCCAGGATAAAAGAGCTTAAAACCCTTATAATGAAATTACATGAAAATGGAATAGGTGTCGTCTTGGATTTTGTTTATAACCATAGTTACCGAGGTGGAACAAGTAATTTTGAAACATTGTATCCAAACTATTACTACAGAATGTATAATGGGAACTTTTCCAATGGGGCAGGAGTAGGAAATGAGTTTGATACCCAAAAACCGATGTATAGAAAATTCATCTTGGATTCAATAAAATACTGGTTAGAAGAATACAAGATTGACGGTATGAGGTTTGACTTAATGGGATTGATGGATATAGACACTATGGATGAAATAGTCAGTATGTCTAAGTCTATAAATAAAAATGTCATAATATATGGGGAACCTTGGGCGGCTGATTTAACTACTTTGCCAAGAGAAAAGATGATAGTTAAAGGTATGCAAAAGGGAAAAGATTTTGCAGTATTTAACGATACTTTTAGGGATTGCATAAAAGGTAATCACAACTCTATGTTAAAAGGTTTTGCAATGGGCAATGGCAACAACAAAATATGTGTAGAGACTGGAATATTAGGGTCGTTTAATTATGACAATTACCATGTTGGTTTTACTGATAATCCATTGGAAAGCATTAATTATGTGAATTCTCATGATGATTTAATTCTCTATGATGAAATAAGCCTTTCTATGAAGAATGCTAGCGAAGAGGAGAAAAAGGGTGTAAATAGAGTGGCATTGGGAATACTCTTGACTTCTTTCGGAACTCCTTTTATTCATGAGGGCAATGAATTCCTAAGGAGTAAAGGACTTAATAACAACACTTATAATATGCCTATTACTATTAATCAGGTTGATTGGAGTCTAAAGGAAAAAAATTATGAAGAATATATATGCTTCAAAGATCTAATTGAATTCAGAAAGAAGTCTAAAATTTTTGAACTCAATGACAAAGAGCAAATTAAGGCGAGAGTCAAATTCTTAGACTTTAAAACTAATCCTATAATAGGGTATATGATTAAGAAAAGCGAAAAAGGCTATTATTTAATAGTTCATAATGCATCTAATCAAAATTATCGATACAATATCGATAGAATCAAAGAGTTTATTGCTAATTCATATGGTGTCAATCTGTATAAGACAAGGATGAAAAGTATTAATTTGTTTAATAAAAAAGGGCTTAACAGACACAATAAATTGGCCCATAAGACACATATATACTTGGAAAAACAAGCTACACAAATATTTTATTTCAGTTTGGATCATGGTATGAGCAGGTTTAATAAATAATAATTGCTTTAATGCGTATATAAATTATTGCAGTTATTGTTTATTATCAAGCCCATATGTGTTATAATTATTTTGATAATGTATTGGAAGAGCGGGACAAAATAATGGGCATAAGGACATAAAAGGTCCGAAGGGGTTGATTATTTGGTAGAAGTTTTAAAAGTATTTGAGTTTATACCTGAAGCTAAGGACTTATTTATTAAACGATATAGAGTTCTTGAAGGTGTAAAAAACTCAGGGGGCATTGGTAGACGGTTATTGTCAATAAAACTTGAATTGACCGAAAGGGTAATTAGAGATGAAGTTGAAAAATTAAAGAAATTAGGTTTTATTAATGTGACTAATTTGGGTATGAATATTACTGACAAAGGTGAATTGTTTCTAGAAGATATGAATGATATCTATTCGGAGCTAATAATATTGCCTAAGTCGGAAATTCAACTTGGAAAACTATTAAACCTAGATAAGGTCATAGTAATAAAAGGAAATACTACTTCAAATGAAGATGCTCTCAAAGACTTAGGAGCAATAGCAAGCAAGTATTTTGTAAGTACTCTAAGGGATGATATGGTAATTTCAGTTACTGGTGGTTCAACTATATTAGCAATGGCGAACTCAACTAAAACAGATAAGTCGTTTTCTAATATTATGGTTGTCCCTGCAAGAGGCGGCATAGGAAATTTCGTAGAAGAACAGTCCAACAGCATAGCTTCAAAATTTGCAGAAGCACTGGGAGGAGAATTCAAACCACTCTATCTTCCCGATGACTTAGATTCAAAGATGATTGATGTGATGATGCACAATCAAAATATAAGAGAGTTTTATGAACTCTTGGGCAGTATTGACATCTTGGTATTTGGTATTGGAAGAGCAGATATTATGGCTCGAAAGAGAGAGTTAGATGCTGAAACTACCAACATGATTTTAGAAAATGGAGCAGTTGCAGAATCCTTTGGGCATTATTTTGATATTGACGGAGAAGAAGTCTATCACCACAGTACCATTGGTATATCCATGGATTGCGTCAAGAGCATTCCAAAGTTAATAGCAGTTGCAGGTTCAAGTATTAAGGCGGAGGCAATAATTGCAGTTTCAAAAATAAGAAGTGATATGACTTTGATTATAGATGAAAATGCTGCAATGAAGATAATAGAATTGTATAACGAGAATGGAGGAGTTTAATTATGGCAATTAAAGTAGGAGTAAACGGTTTTGGTAGAATAGGTAGAGACGTAGTAAGAGGTTTTTTCGAAGGTGAATACGAAGGAATAGAAATAGTTGCAGTAAACGCAACAGGAAATCTAAGTGATTTTGCTCACTTATTTAAATACGATACTATTTATAAAAGATTTGATGGTGAAATAGACGTTTATGAAGAAGGTCTACTTATCAATGGAAATAAAGTAAGATTTACAAACTCACGTGATCCTGAGCAAATTCCTTGGAAAGAACTAGGCGTAGAATTAGTAATAGACTCTACAGGAGCATTTAAAAGCAAAGAAGATTTAGGAAAACATATTAAAGCGGGAGCTAAAAAAGTAATATTAACAGCTCCAGGTAGTGATGTTGACTTAACTATGGTATTAGGAGTTAATGACCATGCTTATGATCCAGCAAAACACGATGTAATTTCCAATGCTTCTTGTACTACTAACTGTTTAGCACCAGTAACTAAAGTAATTCTAGATAATTTTGGAATTGAAAGAGGACTTATGACTACTATCCATGCTTATACAAATGATCAAAATATCATGGATAATAAACATAAAGATTTAAGAAGAGCTAGAGCGGCAGCTGAAAATATCATTCCAACTTCTACAGGAGCAGCACAAGCAGTAGGACTAGTTATTCCGGAAGTATCAGGAAAATTAACTGGTTATGCAGTAAGAGTTCCAGTTATAACAGGTTCATTAGTAGACGTTGTATTTGAAGTTTCTAAAGACGTAACAGTTGAAGAAATAAATGCAGCTATGAAAAAAGCATCAGAAAACGAAATGAAGGGTATCTTAGGATATACTGACGAACCACTTGTTTCTTCAGACATCATTGCTGATAATAGATCATCAATATTTGACTCAAAACTTACTCTAGTAAATGACAGAGTTATAAAAGTAGTTTCATGGTACGACAATGAATGGGGCTATTCACAAAGAGTTATAGATTTAGCAAAATTTGTAGCAGACAAAATGTAATATAAAATCATAAATGTAAATTCAGAGTGTTGCTCTGAGTTTACATTTATTCGCATTTAATAATTAAAGGAGGTCTTTCGTTTGAAGAAGACTATCAAAGATTATAATTATGAAGGTAAAAAAGTCATTGTAAGATGTGATTTTAACGTTCCACTAAAAAATGGAGAAATTACAGATGACAATAGAATAGTTGCAGCATTGCCTACTATTAAGTATTTAATTGAACAAAATGCAGTTGTAATTTTGATGTCCCACTTAGGTAGACCAAAGGGACAACCAAATGAAGAATATACACTTTTTCCAGTTGCTAAGAGACTATCGAAATTACTTAATGACAATGTTCATTTCTTAAAAGATGATAGAGTGGCATCTGATGAAGTAAAAGCTGAAATAGATAAAGCAAAGCCTGGAACCGTATTTTTACTTGAAAATACTAGATTTAGACCTGAAGAAGAGAAAAATGGAGAAGAGTTTGCTAAAGAACTTGCTAGTCTAGCTGACTACTATGTAAATGACGCTTTTGGTACTTCTCACAGAGCTCATGCTTCCAATGTTGGAGTATCGAAATTATTGCCATCAGCATTAGGTTTCTTAGTGCAAAAAGAAGTGGAGATAATGGGTAAAGCCATAGAAAATCCAGAACGTCCTTTCGTTGCAATATTAGGTGGTGCTAAAGTATCTGATAAGATTGGCGTAATCAATAATTTATTAGATATAGTAGATAAAATAGTAATAGTTGGAGCAATGGCAAATACATTTTTAAAAGCTCAAGGTAAATCAGTTGGAAAGTCATTAGTTGAAGATGATAAACTTGAACTTGCCAATGAGCTTTTAGCTAGTGCAAAAGCTAAAAATGTAAAATTAATTCTTCCAATGGATGTTGTAGTAGCGACAGAAATAAGCGATGATGCAGAATTCAAAACAGTAAGTGTAGACGATATTTCTGACGATGTAATGGCTCTTGATATTGGAGAAAAATCCATTAAAGAGATTCAAAGTGAAATTGCAGATGCAAAAACTGTAGTGTGGAATGGACCAGCCGGAGTTTTTGAAATAGATAATTTCAATAAAGGAACTTTTGCAATAGCTGAAAGCCTATCAAAACTTGATGCAATCACTATTGTAGGCGGTGGAGACTCTGCGGCAGCAATAGAAAAAGCAGGACTTAAAGATGCTATTACCCATGTATCAACAGGTGGTGGAGCGAGTCTTGAATTATTAGAAGGTAAAGTATTGCCTGGTATAGCGGCAATAGCTGATAAATAAATTTGGAGGGAAAGATGAGAAAACCAATAATAGCTGGAAACTGGAAAATGAATAAAACTCAAACTGAAACAGTCGAACTACTTAATCGCATAGTAGAAAACTACACTGATGTAGAAGTAGATGCTGTTGTTTGTGTCCCTTTTACTTCACTTTCTAAGGCGTCTGAACTATTGGATAATACTATGATTCATTTAGGTGCGCAAAATATGTTCTATGAAGAAAATGGTGCATTTACTGGCGAAGTTTCACCTAATATGCTTAAAGATTTAGGGGTGGAATATGTAATATTAGGACATTCAGAAAGAAGAGAAATCTTTGGTGAAGAGGATGATTTGATAAATAAGAAAGTTAAAACAGCTATAAATCATAAAATTACTCCAATTCTATGTGTAGGAGAAACTCTTGATGAAAGGGAATCAGGAGTGTATTTAGATAAAGTTAAAACTCAAATATTAAATGGATTTGCTGGTATTGACAGTGGAGACGTTTCCAAAGTAGTAGTTGCATATGAACCGATTTGGGCCATAGGAACAGGTAAAACTGCAACATCAGAAGATGCAAATAATATGTGTAAGTATATAAGGGAAGTAATTGCTGAATTATATGAAGCTAAAATAGCAGATAATGTTAGAATCCAGTATGGTGGATCTGTAAAACCTGAAAACATCAGTGAACTTATGAGTATGTCAGATATAGATGGTGCTTTAGTAGGAGGAGCTAGTTTAGATTCAGAAAGTTATTTGGCACTACTGAACTACTAATGGAGGCAAAATGGTAAATAAAACTCATATGTTAATAATTTTAGATGGAATGGGTGTTGGAAAACACTATCCAGGTAATGCAGTAGATTTAGCATTGAAACCTAATCTAGATTATTTGCTAAAAGAATATCCCCATACTGTCATTGCGGCTAGTGAAGAAGCAGTGGGCTTGCCACACGGACAAATGGGAAATTCAGAAGTAGGACATTTAAATATTGGTTCTGGTAGAGTAATGTATCAAGATCTACTAAAAATCAATAATGAAATAGAAGATGGAAATTTCTTCAAAAATGAAAAGATTAGAAATAACATTCAGAAGTCTATTGATGATAATAAAGCACTACACTTCATAGGATTACTATCTGATGGTGGGGTTCATTCTCAAGAAAAACACTTATATGCACTTTTAAAACTGGCTAAGGAAATGGGACAAGACAATGTATTTGTTCATGTCATATTAGACGGAAGAGATGTATCTCCAAATGCTGGGATAGATTCTATAAAAAGACTTGAAAGTGTTATGACTGAATTGAATATAGGTAAAATTGCCACAGTATCTGGTAGATATTATGCTATGGATAGGGATACTAATTGGGAGAGAACTAGAGACGCGTACAATACGATGGTTTTTGGCAATATTTCGACAGGATTTATTTACAGTGATGTATATGAGTCGCATACTGTGGAGAAGTATGAAGAAATGCTATCTAAGAGACCAAAATCAGGATCAAGTGCTAGAGAGATAGTAGAAGCTTCTTATGCAGATGGAGTTACTGATGAATTTATAGTTCCTAGCCCTGTAATGATTGATGGAAAACCTATTACAACCATTTCTAATGGAGATAGCGTAATATTTTACAACTTTAGACCTGATAGAATGAGACAATTGGTAAGAGCTTTTGTAGATGAAGATTTCAATGCTTTTTCTAGGGGATTGAATCCTTTGAAAGTAAATGCTCTTTCAATGACTAATTACGATAAGACCATAAAAAACATTGCAGTAGCTTATGGTGACGAACCACCTAATAACACATTAGGAGAATATTTAAGTGCAAATGGTAAAACTCAACTGAGAATTGCAGAGACAGAAAAGTATGCACATGTAACTTTCTTTTTCAATGGTGGTATAGAAGTGCCATTTGAAAATGAGGACAGAATTCTTGTGCCTTCACCAAAAGTTGCAACATTTGATTTGCAGCCAGAAATGAGCGCAAATGAAGTTGCTGACAAGGTCATAGTAGAAATTAATGCAAAGAAATATGATGTAATAATATTGAATTTTGCAAACTGTGATATGGTTGGACATACTGGCATAATACCTGCAGCAATAAAAGCGATAGAAACTGTAGATAGCTGTTTAGGAAGAGTATTGGACGCACTTAAAGCTAATGACGGTGTTGCACTTATTACAGCGGATCACGGAAATGTGGAAAAAATGCTTACAGATGATGGAAAACCGGTAACTAGTCATACTACTAATTTAGTTCCATTGATATTATTTAATGATGATAAGCATAGAAACTTAATGGAAGGTGGAAAATTATCTGATTTATCACCTACAATATTAGAACTAATGGGAATGGAAAAACCGTCTGAAATGACAGGTCATTCGCTATTAAAATAAACGGAGGGATAGTTTTGAGCGTTATAACTGATATTTATGCAAGAGAAGTCCTTGACTCAAGGGGAAATCCAACAGTAGAGGTTGAAGTTTACACTGAAGCCGGAGGATTTGGTAGAGCAATAGTTCCTTCAGGTGCATCAACTGGTGCCCATGAGGCAGTAGAGCTTAGAGATGGAAATAAAGAAAGATACCTTGGAAAAGGAACTACAAAAGCAGTAGATAATGTAAACAATATCTTAGCAGAAGAATTATTAGGGCTTGAAGTTTTAGATCAAACTGGAATCGACAGATTAATGGTTGTATTGGATGGAACTCCTAATAAAGGTAAATTTGGAGCAAATGCCATACTTGGAGTATCTATGGCAGTGGCTAGAGCGGCGGCATATGAGCTTGGAATACCTCTATACACATATTTAGGTGGAACAAATGCGAAAACTCTTCCTGTGCCAATGATGAACATTTTAAACGGTGGAGAACACGCTGATAATAATGTTGACATTCAAGAGTTTATGGTAATGCCAGTAGGTGCTAAAAGTTTTAAAGAAGCACTGAGAATGGGAGCGGAAATATTCCACAATCTTAAAGATGTATTAAAATCTAAGGGCTTAAATACTGCAGTGGGTGATGAAGGTGGATTCGCACCAAACTTAAGCAGTAATGAAGAAGCTCTTGCTACTATAGTGGAAGCTATAGAAAAAGCTGGATATAAGCCATATGATGATGTTAGACTTGCACTAGATGTTGCTGCAACTGAACTATACGATGAAGGAACTAAAATTTACGAGCTTAAAGGCGAGAATAGAAAGCTTACTGCTGACGAAATGATTGACTGGTATGAAGAGCTAATTGCAAAATATCCAATCATATCTATAGAAGATGGTTTAGCTGAAGACGATTGGGACGGATGGAAGAGAATGACAGATAGACTTTCAGACAAAATCCAAATCGTAGGTGACGACTTATTCGTTACTAATACAGAGAGACTTCAAAGGGGAATAGATGAGAAAACAGCAAACTCTATTCTTATAAAACTAAATCAAATAGGTACTATAACTGAAACTCTAGATGCGATAGAACTTGCTAAGAGACATGGATATACAGCGGTAATATCACATAGATCAGGTGAGACTGAAGATACAACTATTGCAGATTTAGCAGTTGCAACCAATGCAGGACAAATTAAGACAGGTGCACCTTCTAGAACTGATAGAGTTGCGAAATACAATCAACTTTTAAGAATTGAAGACGAATTATCTCAAATCTCTAAATTTGATGGAATTGACACATTCTATAATCTATAAAATTGATTAAATACTACTATTAAACCAATAGTAGTATTTTTTTGTCCCAAAATGAGCATTATATAAATTATAGTGTTAAAAAAGTATATAAGTTAAACAAATAACGGTCAAATTCAGTATATATTAAAATCAGATAAATAAAACACTTAAAATTAATTTGTAAAAAAGTCAATAGCACTTTTGTAATATCTATGTAAAAAAGCAGTAAAGGATGTGTAATTTCTGCGATTTACAACCTTTTCCTATTGTGTTTTAAAAACTCGTTTAGTATACTTTCATTATTGACAAAATAAAATTCATGGGAGGAAAAAAAGATTTATGCCAACAATAGTTTTTAATCAGTACAACACAATAGGATTTGCAATTATTTTATTACTAGTTGGAAAGTTCTTAAGAGGGAAAATAAGCTTATTAGAAAAATTTGCTATCCCTGCACCAGTAATTGGAGGACTTATTTTTGCTATAACAGCATTAGTATTAAATTTAACCGATGTATTAGCTTTTGAATATGATGATACTTTTAAAGATTTATTCATGATTATGTTCTTTACTACTATTGGTTTTAACGCAAGTATTGCAGTACTTAAAAAAGGTGGTAAGAAAGTAGTATTATTCTTACTTGTAGCAACAGTTCTATGTGTATTCCAAAACGGTATAGCACTAGGACTAGGAAAATTAGTAGGAATGGAGCCAGGTCTTGCACTTATGACAGGTTCAACACCTATGACAGGTGGACATGGTACATCAGCTGCGATAGCTCCTGACGTAGAAAAAATGGGATATGTAGGAGCAGAATCAATAGCTCTTGCATCAGCAACATTTGGATTAGTAGCAGGTTCATTATTAGGCGGACCAACAGCTACTCAATTAATAAAGAAAAAGAAATTAGGTAATTACAATAAAGACGGTTCAGTAGTGACTAAAAAAGGTGCAGATGGTGGAGATGGTAAACTTGATGCAGATAAACTAGCGACAGCGTTTTTCATGGTATTAATAGCAGTTGGTATAGGAGTTTATCTATCACAATTCATAAATGCCGGCATAGCTAAAATCACTACAAAGGCAAAAATGCCTATGTATATCGGACCGATGTTTATAGGTATCATCATTAGAAACTTAACAGATGGTACAAAATATGAAATGCCGATGGAAGAAATTGGATCAGTTGGAGATATTTGTCTTTCTATATTCTTAGCAATGGCTCTTATGACATTAAGACTATGGGATTTAAAAAGCGTATTTGGACAAATGTCAGTACTGTTAATTGCTCAAGCAGTATTTATGTATTTCTATGCAAGATTTGTTACTTTCAAAGTAATGGGTGGCAATTACGATGCAGCAGTACTAGCAGCAGGACACTGTGGTTTTGGTCTTGGAGCAACACCAAATGGAGTTGCAAATATGGAGTCAGTATGTGAGAACTATGGTTACTCAGAAGAAGCTTTCTTCGTATTGCCTATAGTTGGTGGAATGTTCATCGACTTTACAAACGTAGCAGTAATAACTGCATTCCAAATGTTCTTCATATAATTTAGATTATAAGTTCAAATTTATATACAGTTCATTTAACTACCCAATAAAAAGCACTAAGGTTTTTGCCTTAGTGCTTTTTATTTTCCAATCTATACTATGCTAAAATAGTTGAAAATCAAAGGATTATAAGTTTATGTAAAGTTTTTGTAAAAATCAAGTATTGATTTTATTATTTTGATGTGATAAAACTTAATAGTATTCAAAAATTTTAAAGGGGGTTACAAAATGCCAACGATAGTTTTTAATCAATACAACACTATTGGTTTTGCTATTCTTTTACTACTACTAGGTAAATGGCTACGTAAGAAAGTATATGTATTCGAAAAATTTGCAATACCTTCACCAGTTATAGGTGGTTTTTTATTTGCAATAATCGCTCTTATTTTAAGACAAACAGAGGTATTGGCTTTCGAATATAACACTACTTTACAAGAGTTATTCATGGTAATGTTCTTTACCACAGTAGGGTTTAATGCAAGCTTTAAAGTACTAAAAAAAGGTGGAACTAAAGTAATTCTTTTCTTAGTTTGTGCTGCATTATTATGTATATGCCAAAATGCAGTTGCAATAGGACTTGCTGGTCCAGTTGGACTAGAAAAGGGAGTTGCATTCATGACAGGTTCAACACCAATGACAGGTGGTCATGGAACATCAGCAGGTATTGCACCACTTATTGAGGAAAGTGGAGTAAAAGGTGCTGAAGCAGTGGCAGTATCGGCAGCAACATTTGGATTGGTAGCAGGTTCAATAATGGGTGGACCATTGGCGACTAGCCTTATTAAAAAGAAAGGCTTAAAATCTACAGATGCTGGTAAAGATGTTAAAGCAGCTAGTGGTGATGGAGACGGTGGATTAAAACTTGATCCAGACAAATTAGCTATGGCGTTCTTCGTAATTTTAATAGCAATTGGATTAGGTGTTTACTTAACAGATTGGATTAATATGGGAATCGCTAAATTAACGAATTTAGTAAAAATGCCTATTTACATAGGACCAATGATATTAGGTATCGTATTTAGAAATGCTTTTGAAGGTACGAAAAATGAAATGCCAATGGATGAAATAGCTACACTTGGTGACATCTGTCTATCAATATTCTTAGCTATGGCTCTTATGACATTAAAACTTTGGGACTTAGCAGAAGTATTTGGACCAATGATAGTATTACTATTAGCTCAAGCAGTATTGATGTTCCTATTTGCAAGATTTGTAACATTCAATGTTATGGGAAGAAACTACGATGCAGCAGTACTAGCAGCAGGACACTGTGGTTTTGGTATGGGAGCTACACCTAATGGAGTGGCTAATATGGAATCAGTATGTGAAAACTATGGTTATTCAGAAACTGCATTCTTTGTATTACCAATCGTTGGTGGATTTTTCATCGACTTTGTAAACATAGCAATAATTCTAGGATTTTTAGGATTTGTATAGAAATTAGGATATAATGAAATATTAATAGGCTGTATTTTAATAATATGGCCTATTTTTTTATGGAATAAAGTCGAAAAATATGGAGATTATACACATTTTCTCTTTACATTTCAATGCATACATATTAATATAATATAAGGACACGATGTGAGTTGTTCAAATTTAGATATTAATTGATTTTAGACAACATACATGGTAAAATTATAATGTTATAGAAACATTCGATTGGAGGGAAAGTCGTGGTTACATTTTTATCAGTATTAGTTCTAGCATCTGCAATTGCAATAATAGTTGCAGTAGTTTTACAAGAAGGTGGCGATGGCGCTGCTGATGCGTATACTGGAGGAAGCTCAGATTCAGTTTGGGGCTCTAATAAAGGAAATAGCAAAGACGCTGTACTAAGTAAAATTACTCTAATAGCAGGAGTTGTTTTTATGGTGTCTTTAGTTTTAATAGCAAGATTTTAAATAACAGGAGGAAAGATAGGGATGGATAGTATTTTATACTTAGCTCCAATTTCAGGTGTTTTAGCCCTACTGTTTGCATTCTACAAAGCTTCGTCAATTTCTAAAGTTGATGCTGGTAATGATAGAATGAAACAAATAGCTAAATACATTTCAGATGGAGCTATGGCTTTTTTATATCGTGAATATAAAGCGATAGCAATTTTTATGGTTATTATGACAGCGATATTATTTTTTATCAATGGTGCATCTATGGCAATTAACTTCGTATTTGGTGGATTGTTCTCAATCGTTGCTGGATATGTAGGAATGAAAGTTGCTACTCAAGCCAATGTAAGAACTGCTAATATGGCTATGCAATCAGGAATGGCAAAAGCATTAGACATTGCATTTTCTGGTGGAGCTGTAATGGGAATGTGTGTTGTTGGTTTAGGAATTATTGGTATTAGTGTTTCATATTTTATATTTGAAGACCCAGCAATAATTACAGGTTTCTCATTAGGTGCTTCTTCAATAGCTCTATTTGCAAGAGTTGGGGGAGGTATTTACACTAAAGCTGCTGACGTTGGAGCTGACTTAGTTGGTAAAGTTGAAGCTGGTATTCCAGAAGACGACCCAAGAAACCCAGCAGTTATCGCTGATAACGTTGGAGATAATGTTGGAGACGTTGCAGGAATGGGAGCTGACTTATTTGAATCATATGTAGGTGCTCTAATTTCAGGTATTACTTTAGGACTTATAGCTTTTGGACAAGAAGGAGTTATTTACTCATTAGTATTAGCGGCAGTAGGTATACTTGCTTCTATAATCGGTGTATTCTTCGTAAAAGGAGATAAAAATCCTCAAAAAGCACTTAACAATGGTACGCTTGCATCTTCAGTAATAACTATTATTGCAGCTGGAGTATTAAGTCAAGCATTACTAGGTACATTTAGACCTTTCTTTGCAGTATTTTCAGGTATAGTAGTAGGACTAGGAATTTCTAAAATTACTGAGTACTACACTTCAGATGAACATGCTCCTGTAAGAAAGATCGCAGCAGAATCTGAAACAGGTGCTTCAACTAATATCATTTCAGGTTTAGCAGTAGGTATGATGTCAACAGTGGGACCAATCATCATAATTGGTATTGGTATCATCGTTGCATATATGGGCGCTGGTGGAAACACTGACGCAACAGCAGGAATGTATGGTATAGCACTTGCAGCTATCGGAATGCTTTCAACAGCAGGTATGACTATTGCAGTTGACGCTTACGGACCAATAGCAGATAATGCTGGCGGTATTGCAGAAATGTGTGAATTACCAGAAAATGTTAGAGAAATTACAGACTCATTAGACGCAGTAGGTAATACTACAGCAGCTATTGGTAAAGGATTCGCAATAGGATCAGCAGCTCTTACAGCACTATCACTATTCGTATCTTATATACAAGCAGTAAATCTTTCAGCAATCGACGTTAGTAAACCAGAAGTAGTTGCAGGTATGTTCATCGGTGGTATGCTACCATTTGCATTCTCAGCACTTACTATGGACGCAGTAGGAAAAGCAGCTTCAAGTATGATTGATGAAGTAAGAAGACAATTTAGAGAAATTCCAGGAATTATGGAAGGTACAGCAGAACCAGAATATGCGAAATGTGTTGATATTTCTACACAAGCAGCTCTTAGAGAAATGGTTATACCAGGAGTTATCGCAGTAGCTGGACCAGTTCTAGTTGGAGTTATCTTAGGACCAGAAGCGCTAGGTGGACTTTTAGCTGGTGCACTAGTAACAGGTGTACTAATGGCTATATTCATGTCTAATGCTGGTGGTGCATGGGATAATGCTAAAAAGTATATTGAAAGTGGAGCACATGGTGGTAAAGGTAGCGATGCTCACGCAGCAGCAGTTACTGGAGACACAGTAGGTGACCCATTCAAAGATACTTCAGGTCCATCACTAAACATCTTAGTAAAACTTATGACAATAGTAGCATTAGTATTTGCTCCATTGTTCTTAAAATTTGGTGGATTACTATAATTGATTATAATGAGCTCTTAAACTTTAGGTTTAGGAGCTTTTTTATTGTCAAAAACGTGATGTTTAATAGAAATGCCCTACTATATATGGTATAATTTAGTGTGGAGAAAAGAGGGCAAAAATGGAAATTATAATTGATGATATAAAAATAAACTATATAGAAGAAGGTAGTGGAGAAGAAACCGTTATAGTTCTCCACGGATGGGGTGCTTCAATTCCAACCATAATACCAATAGTGAATTTAATCAAGAATAGGTATAAGGTATATGCTATAGATTTGCCTGGTTTTGGTGAATCAGAGGAACCTAAACGAGTTTATGATTCATTTGACTATGCCAATTTGGTCTTAGAATTTATGGAAAAGATGGACATTGAAAAATCTATTTTTATAGGTCACTCCTACGGGGGAAAACTATCAGCGATAATATCTAGCCTTTATCCAGAAAAAGTGGATAAAACAGTTTTGATAGACGCTTCAGGACTTATTCCTAAGAGGACTTTAGGCTATTATCTAAGAGTATATTCATTTAAAACACTTAAATTTTTCTATACTAAATTCATTTCTGGAGATACGGAAGATGAAAAAATGAAGAAATTCTACTCAAAATTTGGTTCTGATGACTATAGGGATACTGAGGGCATCATGAGAAAAATATTTGTTACTGTAGTAAATGAAGATATAAAACCATTACTTAAAGATATAAAATGTCCTACTCTTCTTATTTGGGGAGACAAAGACGAAGCAACACCTCTTTATATGGCGGAAGTATTTGAAGAGGAAATAGAAGACAGTGGTCTTGTGGTGCTAAAAGATACAGGTCACTATTCATATTTAGACGATTATGGCACTTTTTCAGCCGTATTAAATTCGTTTTTACAATAAATGTGATTTAGTTTAAATATGAGAAATTATAAAAATAGGGGGAAATCAAATGTTGTTAATGATAATTATAGTAGCATTAATTATCTTTGTATTCACTGAATTTCAAAAGGATAGAAGTAGAACAGCACTACATGTACTACAATTAGAAGAATATAATTCCTCTAACTATAAAAGATGGGTAATTGAAAATTCTGAAAAGATTATGCCCTTTAAACAGACGATAATAGAAGACAAATCTCCATTGGTAATGACAGATAGAGCCAAGAGATTGTTCAAAATTCATAAAGTAGTTAATATGCTAATACTAGCTTTAGTTGCAGTCATAATTACACTTTTCTTAGGCAAACCTAATTTAACTGTTCTAGCAGTTATAATAGCAAGTTTTTTACTGTACTACTATGAACCATATGTAATGATACTATCAAATAATATTAGTGTTCCTAGAGAAGTGAAAATTAATATGGGCTATTATTATGCAGCAGAAGAGAAATTGAAATCTATCGACGGAATAAAGGTAGTCGGAATAACTGGCAGTTTTGGAAAAACTAGCACTAAGTTTATAACTGGAACTATTTTAGACAATGACTTTAAGGTTCAGAACACTCCTAGCTCATTTAATACTCCAATGGGTCTATCCAAAATAATAAATAATGAACTGACCGAAGACAAAGAAGTATTCATTGCAGAAATGGGAGCTAGAATCCCAGGGGAAATAAAAGAGCTTACTGATTTGGTACATCCTAGTATCGGCGTTATAACGTCCATAGGACCAACTCATATGGAGACCTTTAAAACTATAGAAACCATCATAGAGACGAAATACGAGCTCATAGAAGAACTTCCAGAAGATGGTATAGCCATATTCAATTATGATAACCACTATGTAAAAACTATGGCTGATAGAACTAATCTGAAGAAGATACTTTACGGAATGGATGATATAGAAAAACTTGATTTATATGCAACAGATATAAAAGTTGACAGTAGAGGCTCATCTTTCAATATATGTACTAAAGGTGGTAAAGTCGTCAACACTAGAACCGTTTTACTCGGCAAGCACAATATCAGCAATATTTTAGCTGGTGCAGCAGTTGGACTCGCACTAGGGCTTAGTTTAGAAGTTGTTGCCGATAGAATAAAGCACATTGAACCTATTGAACACAGATTAAATATAGTGGACGGTGGAACTGGAGTTATAATCATAGATGATGCATTCAATTCAAATCCTGTAGGAGCACGAGCCGCCCTAGAAGTAATAAATGAGTTTAAAGATGGAAGAAAGATAATAGTTACACCAGGAATGGTTGAACTAGGCGATATAGAAGAAGAAGAAAACTATAAATTTGGGTTGGAAATAGCTAAAGTTTGCAATTTTGCAATTTTAGTTGGAATTAAAAGAACTGAACCTATAAAAAAGGGAATTATTGAAGGCGGTTTTAATTCTAATAATATCTTTTCAGTTAATAATTTAGATGAAGCAACACAAATAATTGGTAAGATTACAGTTCCTGGAGATGTCGTTTTATTTGAAAATGACTTACCGGACAATTATAGTGAGGACTAGGAGGCATTTATGAAAACAATTGGTGTTATTTTTGGTGGTAGATCAGTAGAACATGAAGTATCAGTAATCACTGGTATGCAAATAGTTGAAAACATTGATAAATCAAAGTATAAGGTTCTTCCTATATACATAGATAAAGATGGTAAATGGTTAGTAGGAAAGTCGCTTGAAGATTTCAGAACTTACAAGGACAATGATTTTTCTAAAACTAGCGAAGTCTATTTTAAAATTGAGTATGGCAATAACAATCTATATGTGAAAGGAACAAGTGAAGTTGAAGCAGGTGGACTGTTTAAAAAAAGCAGTGTAAAAGTGGACACACTTAGTGTTTACGATAGCGTAGATGTGGCTGTACTTGCACTTCATGGAACTAATGGTGAAGACGGAACTGTTCAAGGTCTACTTGAAACTATCGGCATTCCTTATTCAGGACCGGAAGTATTAGGGTCTTCAGCAGGAATGGACAAAGTAGTCATGAAAGACGTCTATAAACAAAATGAGATTCCTGTAGTTAATTATACTTGGTTTTATAGGACTGATTGGCAAGAAGATAGGGAAGCAGTTCTTGAACGAATAGAGTCAAAACTTTCATATCCTCTATTCGTTAAACCGTCAAACTTAGGTTCAAGCATTGGAATTTCAAGAGCAACAGATAGAGAAACGCTTATTGAGGCAATAGAAGTAGCTGCTAGTTATTTTAAGAAGGTCATAATTGAAGAAGCAGTTCAAAACCCAAGGGAAATAAACTGTGCAGTACTTGGATATGAGAACAATTTAGAAACTTCTCTACTGGAAGAGCCAATAGGTTGGAAAGATATTCTTACTTTTGAAGACAAGTACATCAATTCCAATAACAAAGGCACTAAAAAAGGTGGAGAGAGAAGAAATATTCCTGCTGATTTACCAGAACACATTGTTTCTGAAATAGAAAGACTTGCAAAACTTTCTTTTAAAGTGCTTGATTGTTCAGGAACTGCAAGAATTGACTTTTTAATAGATGAAAATGAGCAAGTATATGTAAATGAAATAAATACGATACCAGGTTCAATGGGATTCTATCTTTGGGAGAAAAAAGGAATCGACTTTAAAGAGTTGATATCAAGACTTATAGAGATTGCATTAATCAATGACGAATCTAAAAAGAGCAATATGTATAAATACGATTCAGGTCTATACAATAAGACCAGTTATGGTGCAAAGATATAAATCTTTAATATTGTAACACTATTTTAATTGTTATGTATTTGTTAAGAGGGTATAATGTATATATGATAATAGAATGGAGGAGAAATATAATGAAAAACAAACGCAGTTTAGTAATATTATCATTAGTATTAGTATTAGCAATGTCAACATCAGTATTTGCTGCTACATTTAACGACATAGCTAATCATTGGGCAAAAGATTCTATTGAATGGGCATCAAAACTTGATTTAGTTGTTGGTGATAATGGAAAATTCCGTCCAGAAGATCCAATTTCTAAAGCAGAGTTCTATACAATAGTAAACCGTTTTATCGGTGCTAAAGATACTGCAAGCGTAACTTACAGTGATGTTAAGTCAAGCGATTGGTATTATAACGAAGTTGGTAAAGCAGTTAAAGCTGGTTATATTGAGTCTGCAAGTGGAAGTTTAGGAGCAGAAGACTATATAACTAGAGGAGCAGTTGCAAAAGTATTTGCAAACATCTACAAACTTAAAGACAATAATGATGCAGCTAAGAAATTCAAAGATTACAATGATTTCCCAGCTACACAAATTGGTGCAATCGGAGCTTTAGCTAACGAAGGCATCCTTACAGGATTTGAAGATGGAAACTACAAAGCGGCAGCACATATCACTAGAGGCGAAATGACTAAAATCTTTAAAGCAGCTAATGATAAATTAGGAAGAACTTACGTAACTTCTCAAGGTTCTCCAACAGGTGATAATCGTTGGTATTACAAAGGCCAATACTTTGATACTTATGAAGAGTTCCAAAAAGTATTTAATAAAGACTATGGAGAAACTACTTATGGTGACGGTAGCTACTACTCAACAGGAAGTGGTTATGGAGATTACAGAGTAGACTTTAATATTTATGACAAATGGCATGATAGAGTTAGATATGCTGATATTACAGTATATACTAAGTCTAACAGAGCTTTAGACGTTGATAATGAATCAATTAAGCTATCAGAAGGCTCATACTACTTTGAAGTTAAGAAGAGCGATTATGAAACATTTACAGGCGTATTTAAAGTAGACAGATACGGAAAAGACGTTGATGTAATGTTATTAGACAAAGGTTCATCTTATTCAACAAGAGATAATCCTTACTATGTAAGTGGAAAAAATAATACTTGGTCTGGAAAAGGTTCTGAAAGAATCACTGTTATATACAGAGATGAAGACAGAAAAGAAATAGACAGAGACTATGTCTATGGAGATCCAGGAGAAAGAGTAAGAGTAGATGCTAAATCTATTAGAAATTACAGATTAGTAAGCGATAGTTATGAGTATATTACTGTTTCTAGAACTAGAGATAATGAAGTAATCTTTGATTACAAATATGATAGATACTGGAATGACAATGATTATCCTTATTGGGGATATGATAAATCATTTAGATATAGAGAAGATAGCGATTATGCAGGAGCAAGAGGTTTAAGAAATGAATTAGATTACGAATATGCAGATGATTATAATATATATTATTGGGATACAGATAACTATTCTAGCAAAAATGGTGCTAGATATACAGTGGTAGGTTATGATAGATATGATGATAAAGTTATCTATGTATATGTTACTAATGATTTCTATTAATATCTAAATTAAAACTCCTTTGTGATTTCACAAAGGAGTTTTTTATTGCCTATATTTAATTTTATTCAGTTCTTATTGCATCTAATGCTGAAAGTTTCATTGCACGTCTAGCAGGGAAGTAACCTGAAATAAGACCGATAGAAGCTGAAAATGCAAGTGCCACTAGGACTAACCAAATAGGAATTATAGAAATTTTTGTAGCGGTATCTCCCATTCCCATACCCATTCCCATGGTCATTGCACTACCCAAGACCACATTGAGTAGGAAAGAGAAAGCATAGCTTAGTAATACACCAAAAATTCCGCCTAATAGACCTATAAAAGCTGCTTCAACTAAGAATAGTCTTTGAATGTCTTTAATTGATGCACCAATTACTTTCATTACACCGATTTCACGAGTTCTTTCATAGATACTCATAATCATTGTATTAGTAATACCTATAGCAGCAACTAAAAGGGAAATAGCACCAATTCCACCAAATATTGCTTGGAATATTTTCATTTGATCTTTCATTTCATCAATCATAGAAGTAAGACCGAAAGAATAATAACCCATATCATCTACTATTTTCTTAATATCTTTTATATCTTCCATTTCATTAGCCTTGATTTTAACACCACTATAGTATTTACCAATGTCTTTATCTTGTCTGTCAGAAGGTTTTTTCGACTCTAAATCTTTTAGAAATTTTACCATGTAGTCAAAGTTCATATAAGCAGAGCCACCACTTTCCATATTAGAGCCTGATTTCAAAACACCTACTACCTTTACTGGAAAAGTATCAGCATCTTTGTCAGCACTTTCTAGAGAATAAGCTCCTCCCATACCGTAATCCATGAAAGTTTCTTTAGCAATAGCCATTTCCATACTGCCTTTCATAACATCAACTTCTTTTTGAGTATATGATCTGGACTTTGGATTATGGAAATAGTTTTTGGTTTCAGAGCCAAATACTAAATTGAACTCATCATTATTTTTAAGAGTACGCCCTTTGTCTACTTCAAGATCTAAATCTTCCATTAGTTCCGGTTTTACACCAACTAAGTTTAAGTTAGCTTCCATTCTACCTACTCTAAAAGTTACATATTTACTAAGAGTAGGGGATACAGCTTTAACATTAGGAATTTCTTCCAATTTCTTAACGAGTTTATCATCAAGTTTTAATTCCTTACCGGTCTTTTCATCCCAACCGGAGTAAACTTCAAGGGAAGTTAAATCTCCCCAAGAAGAATACATAGCTACAACACTTTCAGTCATTCCGATACCTAAACTAAGCATTACGATTATGGCTGTTGTACCTATAACCACACCTAGTATGGTTAGAAAAGTTCTAAGTTTACGACTTAATAGGTTTCTGACAGCCATCGCTATCAAATCTTTAGTCTTCATCTAAACTCAAATCCTCTTCTTCACGTTTTTTCTTTCTTTTCTTATAGAATACAAAACCGCCACCAGCTGCTGCCGCTACGATTACTATCCAAAATATAGGATTAGTCAAAATTCCACCAGTTTTAGGTGGTTCCATTCCCATACCATCCATTCCTTCAAATTCTGAAAAGTCTGGCATATCTGAAACATTTACTTTAAATTCTTCAACAACTTCTTGTTTCTCACCAGTACTATCTTCATAAGAGAATGTAATTTTACCACTTAATTCTCCAGCAGCATTAGGTGTAATACCAGCAGAGAAAGTATCTTGAGTACCTGGATTGAAATTACCTTTATAGTACGAAGGAGTATCACTTACAAAGTCACCGTCAATTTTAACCATTACGTTTTGAAGTGTTACTTTACCTGTATTATAGAAATCTACTGAAATTTCATTAGGTTGTCCCATAAAGAACTCAGGAGAGAATTGTAATTCTCCAACTTCAAATCTAGCTTTTTGAATAACAGGAACACCTATTAATTCAGTTGCTGTATATTTTTCTGCTTTAGCATCTTCATATTCGAAGTTTGCAGTTATAGTATAAGTTTTAGCAAGTGTATCTGGAACTGTAGAAAGTTTTATTTCCTTATCAATTCTTCCACCTGGTGCAATACTGTAAATGAAGAAAGTATTAGAGCTTTCAACAGGAGTAAAAACAGATGTTGAAGCAGCTGCAGTTGCATTTTCACTACTTGCATTGATGCTTGGTTCAGAAGTTAAGAACAATTTAATGTTTTTAACTGCTTTGTTTGCATTTGTATTATAAAGAGTCAAATACATAGTAAAAGTTTGTCCAGCTTCAATGATATCAGGAGAGAAGCTGTAGTTTTCTATTATTAGTTTTGGTGTACTAGTTTGTACAGGTTTTCCGTCTGCGCCAACTTCTTTAGGAGCAGTAACGAATACACCAACTATTTGTTCGATTTTATGTGGAGCTTCTGCTGTAGTAGAATCATCTGTGTACTCTACCATTAAAGTAACAGGGTAGCTCATAGTTTGTGCTGCGTTAGTAGATTTAAATGCGAAAGAATAGCTTGCAGTTTGTCCTGCACCTAATTGTTCAACATTAACACTACTGTTTGAAACTGGAACAAGTCCGGAAGTATCAGTACTGATTGCACTAATCTTCATGTTTTTAGCTGGTGAGTTACCATTGTTTTTAATGGTGAAATCAACATTTACTTCTTTATTTCTTCCGATTGCACCAGAAGGGAATTTGATATTTTCAAATACTACAGAAGATGGAGCGATGTCCAATTTTTTAACATCTATTGAAAACCCATATTCTCCTTGAGTTGGAGCTTTTCCTTCTTCAGCAACAAAATTATATTTAAGTGTAAGTGGGAATGTTCCACCTTTATTAGTTTTAGCTGTCTTTAAATCGAAGAATACGTATTGACTAGATTTTGGTCCAAGATTTGTAATGTCTTTTGTGCTTAGACCGTTTGCCATATGTATACTTTCAGCTGCAAGACCGTCTAGTGAAAGCTTGATGTTCTTTGCAGTTGCATCTCCAGGATTGTAAACTTCAAAACCGATTGAAAATTCAGTTCCTGCATTTACATAGCCAAGAGGTAGCATTTCTAATTGTTTAACTTCTATTATAGGATTAGAAGGCTTTTCTGGAGCATCTAATCTAACGTATATAGTCTGTGTAGGATATGATTGAAGTTTACCTGTTGCATCATAAAATTCAATATCAATATTAATTGGTACTGTTGCAGATTCAGCATCGCCTTGCGCTTGTACTGTTATTGTTCCATTCTCATAGTTCTTAGGTTTAATTTGTTTATTATCTACTATTACTCCATTACCTTGTATAAAAACCTTATCAGGATTAGTGATACTGGCTTTAACAATTACGTTATTAGCAATATCATTTTCATCATAACTATTGTTTTCTATATCTACGTCAATATTCCAGTATCTACCATCTTTAACAAAAGTTGTTTGTTTAGCTTTTACTGTAAAGTTAACATTACTACTAACTAATGGTGATGCAAATACCTGTCCTCCAATATTAATTAGTAATATCATCAGTAGAAGAAACGCTATCTTCTTGTTGTTCATCTTCTTCATTTGTTTTAATTCCTCCTAATATACTTTGATTTTCCCTTATGTCAATAACTTCGCCGTCTCTCAATTCCACAATCCTATCAGCATAATAGGAAGTTTCTATATCGTGAGTAACGATAATAAGAGTTTGATTATGTTCTCTCGCCATACCACACATCATTTTCATGATTATTTCAGAAGTGTGAGTATCTAAGTTTCCAGTTGGTTCGTCTGCAAATACTATACTAGGCTGATCGACGAAAGCTCTTGCAATACTAACTCTCTGTTGTTGTCCACCACTCATCTCAGAAGGTTTGTGATTCATTCTTGATGCAAGGCCAACATCTGTTAGTATCTTCTTAGCTGCTATATCTCTTTCTTTCTTAGGAACACCCTTAAATATGAGCCCAAGACTGACATTGTCAAGTGCAGTTAATGTAGAGATTAAATTGTAAGATTGAAATACGAAACCAACATTTAGTTGTCTAAATTTGGTTATTTTTTGCTCTGATAGCTTTTCAATATGTATTCCACCTACAATGATTTCGCCACTAGTTGGTTTGTCTAGACCAGCCATCATATTAAGCAGTGTAGATTTACCACTACCAGAAGTTCCCAATAGACACAGTATTTCATTTTTGTATATATCTAAATTGATTCCATTTAGTGCATATACTTTTTCATCTCCCATTTTATAAATACGCTTGAGATTCTTGATTTGTATAAGCTTTTCCAAGTGTTCACCTCCAGATAAACAATTAATAATATTATATCACAGTATGGTATTTAAAAACTTACAAAGTGGTAAAAATATCAAAGAAATATCCAAGTTTTAGTTACAATATATTGAATTAATTATAAATAATGATGGTATTCCTATGAAATATATAATAAAATAAATTAGAGGTGTTGAGATGAATATTACAATTTTTTCTGATTTTGCGTGTCCGTTTTGCTATATTGGTAAAAGTAGACTTAGTAGGGTAATGAAAGAAAATTATCCAGACATTGAATTTGATATAAAATATGTATCCTATCAACTTCAACCTGAACTTGAAAGTAATGGGAAACCATATTTAGATAATATCGTTGAGCAAAGACATATAACTAAAAGTCAAGCTATGGAGATTTTTCATAGCATAAATGAGTTTGCAGTAGAAGAAAATCTAGTACTAGATTTGGAAAAAATGGTTTTAGCAAACACATTCAATGCACATAGACTTCACAAATATGCAGCTTACAACAAATTGGAAAATGAAGTATACGATAGAATAATGGAAGCTTACTTTGGAAATGGAAAAGATATTTCAGATTTCCAAGTATTGACGGAAATTGCAGTAAGTGCTGGACTTCCAGAAGAAGAGGCAAGAGAAGTATTGGAGATGAACACTTACGCAGATGAAGTGTTTTTCGATAAGATGGATATTGAAAAAGGTTCTATAACAAGTGTTCCACTGTTCATATTTGGAAATAAATATGTAGTTACAGGAGCACAGAGTGAGGAAATATTTATAGACGTTATAAAGACTACCTTAGAGGAGGAGTAATATGAATTATAACTTTTACAAGTTTAGTCCGTCAAAAAATATGACTGTACTAATACCAGATGAAGTGGATAGAAGTGAGCACGCTAACTTAGCTTCAAAAATCATTGATTATGGAAGTGTTTATGCAGAGCAATTGGGATATATTGAGAATGCTGAATTGGAAGAAAACAAAGCCAAAGGTCTTATGAGATTGCAGATGATGGGTGGAGAATTCTGTGGAAATGCCACTAGTTGTGCTGCATCGTATTTAAGACATATTGAACATCCTTCTGTTGAAAACAAAGGTCAATACGACGAAGTGAGCTTGGAAGTTTCAGGAGCTAAAAATCTACTTACTTGCAGAGTAGAGAAGCTGAGCGATACAAAATACAAAACTAGAGTTTCTATGCCTATCCCTGTAGAGTTTTTAGTTGAAGAATTTAATTACAAGGGAAGTGAAGTGGAAGTAAATACTGTGGTATTCGATGGTATTACTCATTTTATAGTGGATCAAACAAAAGTAAGTGATATTACAGATTTTTATGTCTTTCTAAAAGATGCTATTGCTGATAGGCATTATGATGCATTTGGTATTATGTTCTTTGATTATGAAACTGAATTTATGACTCCAGTAGTATATGTAGCTTCTACTAATACTACTTTCTGGGAGATGAGTTGTGCTTCCGGAACGACAGCTTTAGTGGCTAATATGTCTTACAGAGCTGAGAAAGAGATTAGCAAGACTGTAAAACAACCTGGCGGAGCACTTACTATTACAACTTTTATAAAGGATGGTTTATTTGAAGAAATTCATATGGAAGGTGTAGTAGATTTAGTAGCAAAAGGTATTGTTTTTGTAGAATAAATGGTATAATAAAAATAGGCGATAATAAGGAGTTTTTAAATTATTATCGCTCTTTCACGAGTTTAAAATTCGTTTTATGTGTGAATATGTTAAAATTATATTGAAGTCTGTGATTTCAATGATATAATTATAGTGTTTGAAAAATTTATATTAACAGGTGATTAATTGGGATTAAATATTGTTTTTGTAGAACCAGAGATTCCATATAACACAGGGGCCGTTGCGCGTTCCTGTGGACTAACTAAGTCCAGCTTACATTTAATTAGACCCCTTGGGTTTTCTGTCTATGATTCTCATCTTAAAAGAGCAGGACTAGATTATTGGAATTTAGTAGACATTCACTATTACGACTCTTTCAAAGAGCTATATGAAAAGTTTTCAAGCGAGCATAGTTTTTATTTTGCAACAACTAAAACAAAGAAAAAATATAGTGATGTTACATTTAAAGATGGAGATTTTATAGTTTTTGGTAGAGAAACCAAAGGACTTAGCAAAGAAATTCTTGAACTAGAACCTGAGCACAATATAAGAATTCCTATGCTAAAAGATTTTGGCAGAAGTCTAAATTTAGCTAATAGTGCTAATATAATACTATTTGAAGCTCTAAGACAGTTAGATTTTAACGATTTGGAGTAATGAGGGGGAACAATTTTGGAGATGATTTTACCCGTATTAGGTGGCCTTGGATTATTTATCTTTGGTATGAACCTGATGGGAGACGGATTACAGAAAGTTGCTGGGTCTAAACTTAGACAGATGATAGCAATTTTAACCAAGAACCGTTTTTTAGGCGTTCTTGTGGGAACCGTAGTAACCATGGTAATACAAAGTTCTAGTGCTACAACTGTCATGGTTGTAGGTTTCGTAAACGCTGGACTTATGAATTTGAGTCAAGCTGTTGGAGTAATAATGGGTGCCAATTTAGGTACGACAGTAACCGGACAACTTATTGCTCTTAATTTATCTGATATTGCGCCGATTGCTTTAGTAATAGGTGTGTTTTTAGGATTCGTTAGTAAAGACAAGAAAAAGAAAGACCTTTCAGAAATAGTAGTTGGATTTGGTATGTTGTTCTTGGGAATGAATATGATGAGTAATGGACTTGCTCCACTTTCTGAAATGCCATTTTTCCATGAATTAATTACAAAATTAGAAAATCCTTGGTTGGCTATGTTAACTGGATTTTTACTTACTACTGTTTTGCAGAGTTCAAGTGCTTCTATAGGTATATTGCAAGCTCTTGCAGGTCAGAATTTGATAACTATTGGAATTGCGATGCCAATTCTATTTGGTGAAAACATTGGTACTACTACTACTGCAATGATTTCAAGTATTGGTGCTAGTAAAAATGCTAAGAGAGCAGCACTTATTCACTTTTTATTCAATATGATAGGAACGCTATTATTTATGATATTCTTACAAGGACCTGTTAGGACATTGGTATTGAAGTGGACTCCTGGTGATGTTAGGTCTCAAATAGCAAATGCTCATACTCTGTTCAACCTTGTGAATATAGTTGTTCAATTCCCATTTGCTGGATTGTTAGTTAAAGCGAGCGAAAAACTTATTAAAGGTGAAGACCCTAAAACTGATATTGCTTCTAAATTCTTAGACCGTAGAATGATTTCTACTCCTTCTATTGCGATTGAGCAAGTGAGACAAGAATTACTTCATATGGGAGAAGTGGCTGGCAAGAATCTATTAGTGGCGAAGAGCTCAATATTGGAGAATAATATTGAAGCAATAGATGAATTAAATGAAAATGAAGACACCATTAATAAGCTTAACAAAGAGATTACGGACTATATTGTCGAATTGAATAGAGAGTCGCTTTCTGCAAGAGAAATCAATTCAAATAGCAATTCGATTTACTGCCTAAATGATATTGAGAGAATAGGCGACCATATTAAAAATATTGGTGAACTTAGTATATACATTGAAGAAAACAGTATAGTATTCTCTAAAGCTGCACATGAACAGTTAGATGATTTATTTAACAAGGTTCATTTAAATGTGGTGACTGCAATCAGTGCTTTGGAAGCATGGAGTAAGGACAAGGCATATGAAGTAGTAGAGATGGAAAATGTAATCGACAGTTTGGAGAGTCAGTATAGAGAAGAGCATATTAACCGACTTTCTAACGGTACTTGTGAAGCTGGAGCAGGTATTATGTTCCTTGACACAATCAGTAATTTAGAGAGGATATCAGACCACTGTAACAATATTGCAGGCTATGTAATCTCTAATCAAGAATGAATTTAAAGACTATATCTTTTCATGAGATATGGTCTTTTTTTATTGCATTTTGGTGTAAATAAAATATATTGGGTATATCTATATAAACAAAGATGAATATAAAATAGGAGGAAGATATAGTGTACGATGTAATAATAATCGGTGCAGGTCCTGCTGGCTTAAGTGCAGGTATATACGCAGCAAGGGCGAAGATGAAAACCCTAATAATTGAAAAAGCATTTGAAGGTGGTCAAATTGCTGGTACAGCTGATATTGAAAACTATCCAGGAAGCATTCAAGGCGAAAGTGGAATGGGATTAATTCAAAAGATGGTTGAACAAGCTAAACAGTTTAGCGCTGAAAAAGTTTATGAAAATGTTATAGATGTAGATTTGGAAGGTAATGTTAAAACTGTAAAGACAGATTCCAATGAGTATCAATCAAAAACTGTTATAATTGCCACTGGAGCTAATTCTAAAAAAATGGGCAGTAAAGGTGAAGATGATCTAATAGGCAAGGGAGTACACTTCTGTGCTACTTGTGATGGACCATTTTACGAAGACCTACATGTATATGTAGTTGGCGGTGGAGATGCAGCTGTTGAAGAAGGAATTTTCTTATCAAAATTTGCTAAGAAAGTTACTATTATCCACAGAAGAGATGAACTAAGAGCTGCCAAAGTTATACAAGAGAGAGCTTTTGCGAATGAAAAAATAGATTTTATCTGGGATTCTGAAGTATTGGAAGTAAAAGGTGAAAACAAAGTAGAAGAAATGATTTTGAGAAACAGAAAAACTGGGGAAATCACTACTATTAAACCATCAGAAGACGATAATATAATGGGTGTATTCGTGTATATTGGACTAGTTCCAAACACTGATATATTCAAAGGGAAAATAGAACTTAATGAAATGGGCTATATTCCTACTAATGAAAACATGGAAACTAATGTCGAAGGTGTGTACGCAGTTGGAGACGTTAGAGCCAAAGCATTACGTCAAGTAGTAACAGCTACTTCAGATGGAGCTACTGCAGCTGTAATAGCAGAGAGATATATTGATTCGCTAGAATAATAATACTATTGAAGGGGTGATATAAGATGATTGAACTTAATAAAACCTCATTTGCTAAGGAAGTATTGGAAGAGGAAAAATTAGTCTTAGTTAGTTTTTGGGGTCCTACTTGCGCACCATGCCTTGAACTCAAAAAGCCTATAGAGGTTTTTGAAAAAGAGTTTAATGCCAATATGAAATTTGCAGATATAGATATTACTAGAGCGAGAAGTATCGCAAAGAAACACAGCATTTTTTCGTTACCAAAAGTTGCCATCTATAAAGATGGCGAAATAATAGATTCAGTATTAGGTGAGGATGCAACTGCTGAAAACATTTTAGAAATGATTGAGAAAAACTTAGCAGAGCATCGCAAGTAAATAGGAAAAAATACACACTTTATTGAATTATTTTTTGAAATGGGCTATAATGAAATAGTAGACAAACACAATTTTTAAGGGGGAAAACAATGAAAAAGAAATTGTTAATGTTAATGCTTTCTATGGCATTAATGACCACTGTTGCATGTGGTAAAAAAGAAGAGGAAGTTAAAGAACCAGAAGTTGAAACTCCAGCTGTTACTGAAGAAGCAGAAACAGGCGAAGAAGAAGTTGAAGAAGGAGACAAACTTGCTCTTGAACTTAAAGCTGGTTTTGTAACTGACGAAGGTGGAATTCATGACGCATCTTTCAACCAAAGTGGTTGGGAAGGAATGCAAGAAGCTAGAGATCTTATTGAGGGATTAGATGTAGGATACCTTGAGTCTCATACAGCTAACGATTATGCTGTTAACTTTGAGCAAATGCTTGATGAAGGAAACCAAATTATCTTAGGTGCAGGCTTTAAACTAGGTGCTGATACTTTAGCAGCAGCTCAAGCTAATCCAGAGGTGAATTACGTACTAGTAGACGAATCATTTGAATTCCTATTAGATGGTGCTGAAATGCCTAAAAACTTACTTGGAGTACTATTCAATGACCATGAATCTTCATTCTTAGTTGGATATATTGCAGGTAAAACTACTCAAACTGACAAAGTTGGTTTCGTAGGTGGTATGGAAGGTAGAGTAATTTCTGCTTTTGAATACGGATATAAAGCTGGTGTTGATTACGCAGCTAAAGAATTAGGTAAAGAAATTGAAATCTTTAGTCAATATGTTGGAGACTTCTCTGACGCAGCTAAAGGTAAATCTATTGCAAATAGCTTTTACCAAGACGGCGCTGACATAGTATTCCATGCTTCAGGTGGAGCAGGAGCTGGTGTTATCGGTGCTGCTATTGAGCAAGGCGAAGGATATTGGGCAATTGGTGTAGATAGAGACCAAATAGATGAAGGACCAGACAATGTGTTAACTTCTGCTATGAAGAGAGTTGATATCGCTGTTAAAAACGTATTAGTTGATTTAGCAAAAGGCGAACCATTCCCAGGTGGAACAGTTAGAAACTATGGTTTACAAGATGACGGCGCTGTTGATATAGCTCCATCAAGTGATAAACACGTTGCACCAGAAATTCTTGACGAAATTCCAGGACTTAAAGATGAAATAATTGCTGGAAACATCGTTGTTCCTAACAATGCTGAAACTTATGAAGTTTATAAAGCAGAGTTAAACAAATAAGAGTAGTATATTTTTATATTAGAATAAGCAGCCTTATATAAAGGCTGCTTATTTAACTAAAAGAAGGAGGTTGATGACTTGAGCGATAAATCTAATATTAATGCTGTAGAAATGCTAAATATTACCAAGAAATTTGGAGATTTCACTGCTAATGATAACATCAATCTAATTGTTGAAAAGGGTGAAATTCACGCTCTACTTGGAGAAAATGGTGCTGGGAAAAGTACTTTGATGAATGTGCTTTATGGACTTTATCGTCCTACTTCTGGAACTATTAAAATCAATGGTGAAGTAGTTGAAATGGCCAATCCTAATATTGCTATTAGCAAAGGACTGGGAATGGTACATCAACATTTTATGCTAGTAGAGACTTTTACAGTAGTTGAAAATATAATTTTAGGTATGGAAGTTACTAAGGCTGGAAACGTTGTTTTAGATACTAAAAAAGCGTCAAAAGATATTAAAGAGCTATCAGATCACTATGGATTAAGAGTTGATCCAGACGCGTTAGTTTCAGACATAAGTGTTGGTATGCAACAAAGAGTTGAGATTTTGAAAGCGCTTTACAGAGGTGCTGATATTTTAATTCTTGATGAGCCAACTGCTGTTTTAACCCCACAGGAAATCGATGAACTTACTGAAATTGTGAAGAATCTTGCCAGTGAAGGCAAAACAATTATATTGATTACTCATAAATTAAAAGAAATTAAAGATATGGCTGATAAATGTACTATTATCAGAAGAGGAAAATATATTGATACCGTTAACATTGCAGAAGTAACAGAACGTGATTTAGCTGCGATGATGGTAGGTAGAGATGTAAACTTTAAAGTAAATAAAATCGATCAAGAGCCAGGTGAAACTGTTCTTGATATTAAGGATATAGTAGTAAAAGACTTCAGGAATTTAGAGAGAGTAAAAGGTCTTTCACTTGAAGTCAAAAAAGGTGAAGTTTTTGGAGTTGCAGGTATTGATGGAAATGGTCAATCTGAACTAATTGAAGCACTTACTGGACTTCGTAAAATTGAATCCGGTACTGTTTTGATGAATGGAAAAGATATAACTAACCATACACCACATGAAATTCAAGACACAGGACTTTATAATATACCTGAAGACAGACAAAGACGTGGACTTGTAATGGACTTTACAGTTGCGGAAAACCTTATTCTTGAAAACTATGATGATGATCAGTTTTCTAATGGTTGGAAATTAAAACATAAAGAAATAGATAAACACGCTGAAGAGCTTTCTGAGAAATTTGATATAAGACCAAGAAAGATTAGTGCGAAAGCAAATGAGCTTTCAGGTGGTAATCAACAGAAGGTAATCATAGCTAGAGAAATCACTAATGATCCGGAACTATTAATTGCAACTCAACCTACTAGAGGTCTAGATGTTGGAGCAATAGAATATGTTCATGAGTACTTAGTAGACCAAAGAAACGAAGGAAAAGCAGTTCTTTTAGTTTCCTTTGAATTAGATGAAATACTTTCGCTATCTGATAGAATCGGCGTAATTTATGATGGACAAATAGTTAGTGTAATGGAAGCAGAAGACACTAATGAAAGAGAATTAGGATATCTAATGGCAGGAGGTAATGTAAATGAAAAAGCAGAATAGAATAGTATTTACATTTATCTCTATAGTACTTGGCTTATTAATCGGTGGTATCGTATTGAAGCTAAGTGGCGTTAGTCCATATGAAGCATACAAAGTTATCATTTTAGGTGCTTTTGGACAACCTAAATATATTTCTTGGACACTAATAAGAGCCGTTCCTATAATTTTGACAGGTATTTCTGTTGCCTTTGCTTTTAGGACTGGACTGTTCAACATAGGAGCAGAAGGACAGTATATCGTCGGTACTATAGGTGCTGTTATGGCTGGTGTACTTTTCAATTTACCACCAGTAATCCATGCTATTGTAGCAATTTTATGCGGAGCTTTATTTGGTGCAATTTGGGGAGGTCTAGTAGGACTTTTCAAAGCTAAATTCAAAGTTAATGAAGTTATAAGCTCTATAATGCTTAACTGGACTGCACTTTATTTAAATAATTACGTATTGACTTTTGCTTCGATTAGAATGCCGGAAAGTGACTTTTCTTACAGTATTGCAGACTCTGCTAGCATTAAAATATTAGCTGACTGGAGAGTGAGTGAAGCTGGACTTGAATTTTTGTCAGGTCATCCTTTTATTAAAGGATTTTTAAGTGCTCCTGTAAACTGGGGACTAATAATTGCTCCATTAATTGCAATACTAGCTTATTATATATTAAAAAATACCACATTAGGTTATCAGTTAAAGGCAGTAGGATTTAATAGAGACGCTGCTGAATACGGTGGAATTAACATTCAAAAGAACGTAATGAGAGCGATGATGATTGCAGGTGCATTTTCAGGACTGGCTGGAGCTACACAAGTTCTAGGAGTTGTAGGAAATATCGGTATACTTGCTGCACAACAAAATATGGGATTTGACGGTATAGCTGTTGCACTTATTGCCGGTAATAATCCATTGGCTTGTATATTGTCTGGAACTTTCTTTGCTGGACTAAAATACGGTGGAGGTAAGTTGAATACCATAAATGTGCCATCAGAGATTATTAATATAATAATTGGTATTATAGTATTGTTCATATCTATGCCAACACTAATAGGATTTTTCACTAAAATATTTAAGAAAAAAGACGTGAAAGAGGTGAAGACTGATGCTTGATATAGCAAAAATTATTAGCATAACACTTTTGTATTCAGCACCACTTATGTTTACTGCAATGGGCGGGATAATGAGTGAGAATGCTGGAGTTGTAAACGTTGGTCTTGAAGGTATGATGACCATAGGTGCTTTAGTTGGTGCTTCAGTAGCCTATTTCACAGGAAATCCTTGGATAGCATTTTTAGCAGCAGGACTAGCCGGTATGTTATTGGCGCTCCTACATGCGATTGCTACGGTAACTTTCCACGCAGACCACGTTATTTCTGGTACTGCAATAAACTTTATTGGACCAGGACTTTCACTATTTCTTTGTAGACTGTTTTTTGATGGCGCTGCTATGACTAAGACAGTTGCTCAAGGTGGAACTATGCCGAAAGTTTTTGCAGGAGTATTTCCAAAGAACTCTTTTTGGGATATAGTACTGAGCCAGCATATAACCATCTACATGGCTTTTGCATTAATAGGTATAGTTTGGTTCATGCTTTACAAAACTAAGCTTGGGCTTCGAATTAGAGCTGTAGGAGAGCATCCTAAAGCAGCAGATACACTAGGAATAAATGTTAACAGAATTAAATACTTTTCAGTTTTAATAGCTGGAATGTTCGCTGGATTTGGTGGAGCAGCTATGAGTATAGCAGTTGTTTCTCACTGGAGAATCACACTTATTTCTGGTCAAGGATTTATTGCACTTGCAGCGGTAATATTCGGTAAATGGAAACCACAAGGTGCATTAGCTGCGTGTTTATTATTTGGTGCTTCTCAAGGGCTTGTAGTTTATTTTGGTGGAAATCCAAATGTACCTTTAGAATTATTGAATATGCTACCTTATGTAATAACATTAGTAGTTCTTATTCTATTCGTAGGTGAGTCTAGAGGACCAGCAGCAAACGGTCAACCTTATATTAAAGATTAATACAATTTTAATAAGTACAGGAAATACCCTGTACTTATTTTTTTGCTCAAATAAGTAAGTTATGTGATATATATTGCTAAAGTGACATCATTTTTGGTATACTAATTAAAGTAAGGTGGGTAATATGGAAAATATATATAGTATTGAACAAGTAAATGAAATATTAACTCAAATAGCTGATGATATACCACATATGTTTTATAAAGGTCTCAATGGGGGTATCATTCTTGAAGAGGACTCAAAACTTCATGATGATTCACTGGAACACGCTCCAATGTATATATTAGGACAGTATATCAGAGATATATTAGGTGCTAAAATCAAGATTTACTATGGTTCTTTTATGGAAGTATATCCATTTGTATCAGTGGAGTTTTTAGAGAATAGATTGAAAGAAGTGCTTTATCACGAACTGCTACACCATGTGGAATACTTAGCTGGAATGGATGATTTAGCTGTTGAAGATGAGATTCATTTGAAAGCATATCTGGATAAATTTAATAAATAATAGGTGAAACTTTTGAAAAATAGATTATTAGGTAATATATATAAATTTTTAGGCAAACTCTTTGAAGTGATTTTCAATATCTTCATAGCTATTGCCAGTGTCATAGTAGGAATGATTGATGCAGTCAAATCTATACTATCCGTATTTTTAGGATTAGGTGGAATTCTGTTATTATTCGTATTTTTAAATCCTGTTTGGATGATGGTATTGCTAGGACCAATTCTAGTCCCAATGGTAATTATACTATTCATAATTCCATTACTAGGAAAGAGCTTAGTAAGCTATTTAGAGTATTTGAAATTCATGGTATGTGAATATTTCTATGACGCTTCAGATTTCTATCTTATTGGTAGAAAAAGAGAGTTCTCTAATATGGGTGAGTACGGTAGAAAGTATGTGAAGAAAGAAAACGAAAGAAAGTATAGAGAGCAAGAAGAGAGAAGACAGCAACAACAACAAGAGTGGGAAGAAAGATTTAAGCAATGGTATGATTATCAAAGCCAAAATCAACAGTCATATGGTGGGTATAATACTGGTGGACAAGTTTTCAGAGACCCGACTGATTCATTTATAGAAAAGTATAAGAGCAGTTGCAGTACTCTAGAAATACCAGTTACAACCGATAAGTATGAAATCAAATTAGCCTATAGAAAAATGGCTAAGAAATACCATCCAGATATAAATAAAGACCCAAATGCCACAGAGAAATTTCAAAAGATAAATGAAGCATATGAGTTCTTAAATGATGGTAATGTTGATAGATACGAACAAATTTCGAAGAATAATTATAATTAATAGATAGGATGATCATTCAGATTGTCCTTTTTTATTGACAAATCATGAGTGATGGTGTATTATGTAACTAGTACACAAGAAGGTAGTCGAAGTTTAAGACAAATCAAAGGAATATCTCAGCTTATTAATCAATATTTACAAATTGGTAAATAGCAAGACTTATGGTATTAATTGAGATATAATACAAATGAATCAATTATTAAAAGGATTTATTATTAAAAGGATTTATTAACATTTTAGGAGGTAGTTATGAAAATATTATTATCTACTGACACATATTTGCCAGATATTAATGGCGTAGTTACTTCAGTAATGAGTTTGTATAGCGAACTAATAAAATTAGGACATGATGTTAGAATACTAACACTATCCAAAACTAATGATTCATATATAGATGGGAATGTTTACTATGTAAAGAGTTTCCCACTTGGCATTATATATCCTGACGTTAGAGCAAGTGTTTCAATTTTAGATGATTCATTAGTTGAATTAATAGATTGGGAACCAGATGTAATACATACACAATCTGAGTTTTTCACTTACTCATTTGCTAAACATATTGCAAAAAAAGTGGATTGCCCTATAGTTCATACCTATCATACCATGTATGAACACTATACTAATTACATCATAAAAAATGAGTTACTAGGTAAGTACTTAGTATCATTTGCTTCAAAAAACAGATTGAAAGATGTTGATGTAGTTATAGCTCCAACTGAAAAAGTAAAGAGAAAGCTAATTGAGTATAATATGGTCAGTGAAATGGAAGTCATTCCTACTGGAATTGACTTAAGCAAGTTTGAAAATATAGATATGGGCAGAGTTAAAGAAGTGAGAGATTCATATCCAATATTAAAAGATAAGAGAATACTCTTATTCTTAGGCAGAATAGGCGAAGAAAAAAATCTTGATGAGCTTATTTTAAGCTTCAAAGAACTAAGTAATAGAAGAGAAGATGTAGTTTTAGTAATTGTAGGTGGTGGGCCATATATAGATACAGTCCGCGAGTTGATAGATAGTCATAATCTAAATAGTAAGGTATTAGTAACAGGAATGATAGACCCAAAAGATACGGTATTATACTACAAAATGGCAGATGTTTTTGTAAGTGCATCACAAAGTGAGACTCAAGGTCTAACTTTTGTCGAGGCATTGGCAAATGGATTACCAGAAGTATGTAAATACGATTCAGTTTTAGAGGGCGTAATATATCCTGGTAAAAATGGCTATTTGTTTGAAACACCAAGTGAATTTAGCCAAATGATTAGTAATATACTTGATGATGACAAACTTTTTTCTGATATGAAAGAACTGTCAGTAGAGACTAGTAAAAAGTTTAGCAAGGCTAAATTTGCGGAAAATGTATTTAAAGTATATAATCATACAGTTGATAATTACGTAAAACATGATTATGAGAATGAGTATTTTGATTTGATGAACTTTTAGAGGTAACTGATGAGTGATAAAGTAGAGTATAATCCTATGACAAAAAACCAAGATTCCAATAAGATAATTAATGCAGTAACGGTTTTAGGAATAGTAATAACAGCGGTTTTTTGCATATGGGCATATAGACATGGACTGTTTACAAATAAAGAGGCATTAGACCATTATTTGAGTACAGCAGGCATATGGGGGCCTATAGTATTTATATTTCTCCAAATAGTACAAACTGTAATACCAGTAATCCCAGGTGCATTGACCAGTGTTGCAGGAGTAATAGTATTTGGTATATACAAAGGTTTCGTTTACAATTTCATAGGAATAGTAATTGGATCTGTAATAGATTTTTATTTGGCTAGAACTTATGGTAAAGCTTTGGTTAGAAAAATGGTAAGTCCTAAAACTTATGATAAGTATATAGGATGGTTAGATGAAGGAGATAAGTTTGATAAATTGTTTACTTGGGCAATGTTTTTCCCATTTTCTCCTGATGACTTCCTTTGCCTTTTGGCAGGACTATCCAATATGACATTTAAGAAGTTTTTCATAATAATACTACTGTCTAAACCAATTACATTAGTTGCATATACTATGTCTTTAATGTATGCGATAAAATTAGGATTTAAAGTTATAAGTTAAAAGCTTCCGAGTATTCGGAAGCTTTTTCATATGTATTCACTTTTCATTTTCAACAATGTCTTTAAGATGTTCTATAAATTCTTCTCTTATATCTTCTTTAAGAAGGCCTGCCCTAATAGTAGCTTTCAAAAAGCCAAGTTTAGAACCGACATCGTATCTATCACCCTCAAATTCATAGGCGTAGACATCTTCTAAATCAGCTAATGTATTCAGTGCGTCTGTTAATTGAATTTCCCCACCTACACCAGGTTTTTGTTTGTCTAATATATCAAATATCTTTGGTGTTATTATATATCTACCAAGGATAGCTACATTAGATGGAGCATCTTCAGGGTTTGGTTTTTCAACTGTTGATTTAACTTTATAAGTTCTATTTTCCAGAAAGTCACCATCTATGGATCCGTATTTATTAATATCTTCTATAGGAACTTTTTGTACGCCTAAAATAGAGCTATTATGCTTTTCAAAGGCATCAATCAACTGTTTTGTAGCTGGCTTATCACTATATACGATATCGTCACCAAGAAGTACAGCAAAAGGTTCATTGCCTACAAAACTTCTTCCACATCCTATGGCGTTTCCTAGACCTAATGGAATACTTTGTCTAAAATAGTAGATATTAGCTAGATTAGAAGACTTTTTAATCTCATCTAGTAATTCAAATTTCTTATTATTTTCAAGTACCATTTCTAATTCAATATTTCTATCAAAATGGTTTTCAATAGAGTGCTTATTTCTACCTGTAATGATTAAAATATCTGTTATTCCTGAGTTTACAGCTTCTTCAACGATGATTTGTAATGTTGGAACATCTAGTATAGGCAACATTTCTTTAGGTTGAGCTTTAGTTGCAGGAAGAAATCTAGTTCCCAATCCAGCTGCTGGAATAATCGCTTTTTTTACACGCATATTATAACTCCTCCACAATTTAATACATCAATTATATCATATTATCATTGTTAAGAATCTTAATTCTTCGGGTATAATTGAAAAGAGGTGAACATGATGAATATTTATGATTTTAAAGTTAATGATATAGATGGAAATGAAGTTAGTCTTTCAGAGTACAAAGGCAAAGTTATGCTTATAGTAAACACTGCAAGTAAATGTGGATTTACTAATCAATATGAGGGATTACAAAGACTGTATGATAAATATAAAGATCGTGGTTTCGTAGTTCTAGGATTTCCAAGTGACCAATTTAATCAAGAACCAGATGAGGAAGCAACTATAAAATCATTTTGTGCAGTGAATTTTGGAGTTTCTTTTCCAATGTTCTCAAAAGTTAAGATAAATGGTGAAGATGAAGAGCCATTATTTACTTTTTTAAAGGAAAAACAAAATGGTATGATTAAGTCGAATATCAAGTGGAACTTCACAAAGTTCTTAGTAGATAGGGAAGGGAATGTAGTCAGCAGATTTGCACCGACATTTAAGCCGGAAAATATTGAGCTATATGTAAGTTCATTAGTAGGTGATTAGATGAGTGTATATGTAATGGATTCTCCAATCGGTAAATATGTGATTGAAGTTAGCAATGGATATTTGAGAAGACTAAAGGCTTGGAAAGGCGAAGAAAATAATGTAGATAGCGAAGATGAATTGCTTATAGAAGAAGTAGTGAAACAATTGAATGAATACTTTGACGGTAAGCGTACAGAGTTTGATATTCCTATTGAAATAGCGGGAACTGAGTTTCAACAAAAGGTATATAGAGCACTTTTAGAAATTCCTTACGGTGAGACTAGATCATATTCTGATATTGCTATTGCAGTAGGCAGTCCTAAAGCAGTTAGAGCAATAGGAAATACTAATAGACTCAATCCAGTTGGAATAATAGTCCCTTGTCATAGGGTAATCGGTAAAAATGGAGCCTTAGTAGGTTATGCTGGTGGATTAGATAGAAAAACTTATCTGCTGGACTTAGAGAAGAAAGTATCCAATAGGTGATATACTTAAGCATAAAAAGAGCAACTAATTCAGTTGCTCTTTTTGAGTTCAAACTATTTTTTTAGAGACTTTAGATATTCTTTCAATTCAGCATCTATCCTAAAGGACTCTCTGGCTTTTTGAATAGCTTTATTGTGAGTCCAAGGGTCTAAATTTGAATTTTTTAACATCTTAATGACCTTATCTTCATATTTTATCATAGCAGTTGCAAGTAACCATGCTTTAGCCATATTGATATAATAGTGTTTGCTATCATCACGATTTACGAGTTCAAGTATTTCATCTATATACTCATCTTCTAAATAGTAATCCATATACATGATTAACATAAATCTAGTCTTGTATTCTTCTTCTAGATTACGATATTCCAATAGAAAATTCCAAACTTCATCTAAGTTTTTGTTGGTAAACTTAAGATTAGAGCAAAAAGAGTCGCATATGGCCCAAGACTTAATATGAGGTACAAATTCTCTAATCATATTAAGTCTATTTTCTAAATCCACCTTTGCTCTATTAATAAGAAATCCATGGACTAATACTATTTCGTGAGAGTCCATTTCAGTATTTAAGAAAGTTTCTTCAATATCTTCTTTAGGAATAGAGTTTGCAATTTTACGAAGTACAGGCATCCTTACACCGAGAATATCTAATTCTATATTTGGTAATAAGTTAGTGTGAAAGACTCTATACTCTTCATCAATGTTTTCATTTATAGAAATTTTGATTTGTTCGTTTAAATTAGCCATTGTTCTTTACATAATTATATAGAGTTTTAACCATAACTCCAGTTCCACCTGCTGGTAGGTATTTTTGTGATTTTCCTAAGAATGCTGTTCCAGCAATGTCTAAATGTATCCAAGGAATGTCATTTTTTAGGAATTCTCCTACGAATTGACCAGCTGTAATTGCTCCACCAAGTCTTCCACCTGAGTTTTTGATGTCGGCTACTGTAGACTTGTTTAATTCCTTGTATTTTTCGTCATTAGGCAATTCCCAAACACACTCGTCTTCATTTTTAGCGGAATCTAAGAAATTGCTTAAGAATAATGGATCGTTGGTAATAGCTCCGGTATAAACTTCTCCCAATGCAACTACACAAGCTCCAGTAAGAGTAGCTAAGTCAACTATTTTAGCAGGGCTGTACTTGTCAGTTGCAAAGTATACAGCGTCAGCAAGAGTTACTCTTCCTTCTGCGTCGGCATTATCTATTTCAATAGTTTTACCTGACATTGAGTAAATCAAGTCTCCTGGCTTGTATGAGTCACCAGAAACCATGTTTTCACAAGCAGCTACTATTCCCACTACATTTGCATTTAGCTTGTTAGAAGCAATTGCTTGCATTGCACCTATTACCGATGCAGATCCACCCATATCAGATTGCATAGTTTTCATTCCGTCACTTGGTTTTAAACTGTATCCACCTGAATCGTAAGTAAGACCTTTACCAACTAGTGCAATAGGATTGTCACTTACATCGTTGTATTCCATTACGATAAGTTTAGGTTCTTTTGCAGAGCCTCTACCTACAGATAGGAAAGCAGTCATTCCAAATTCTTCTATTTGTGCTTTATCGTAAACTGTAACTTTTACCCCAAGTGGCTCAAGAGTTTCTTTAGCTATTTTAGCTAAAGTTTCAGGATATAAATACATAGAAGGTTCATTTACTAAGTTTCTAGCAGTAATAACTCCATCCATTTTGTTCACTAATTCATCTATATCAGTTTCAATATTGTCTAGTTCTTGCTTTAATATTAAACCAATTTCATTGATTTCAATATCTTTTTTAGTAGTTTTGAATTTATCAAATATGTAATTTCCATGAATAGCACCTTCTACGGCAGCAAGTACCATTTCTCTATAGTCAAGGTTTGATTCATGAATGCAAATATTTGCATTTTCAAACTCTTTAGAAATCAAGTATTTAATTGCTGAATAGCTAGCAAATTTATAGTCTTCAATAGTTGGTTCTTCTCCTACTCCAACATACAGCACTAAATCGTCATGCTTGTTTTTACCGACAAAAGTTTCTCCAACAGTTCCTTTAAACAGTTTGTTTTTGAAAGCATCTCCTATACATCCACAAGATTCGCCTTCATTTGAGCATACAAATTTAACTTTTATGCCTTCACTTTTACCTAGTGAAAATTTCATATTATCAT